>JASHXJ010000004.1 GCA_030043595.1 Trebonia sp. | reverse complement strand
ATCGGCGTGCAGACCCCGCTCATCCACCTCGGCCTGACCGCCGACGGCGCCCTGCAGGTCCCGCCGACCGCGACGATCGCCGGCTGGTACACAGGCAGCCCGCGCCCGGGGGCCATCGGGTCGGCGGTGATCGCCGGGCACATCGACTCCTACATCGGCCCCGGGGTTTTCTTCCACCTGTCCCAGCTTCGCCGCGGTGACCGCGTCTATGTCCGGCGCGCGGACGGCACGCTGGCGGTCTTCGCCGTGACATCGGTGCAGATGTATCCCAAGGACCATTTCCCGACCCAGTTGGTCTACGGCCCCACGCCCGACGCCGAACTTCGCCTCATCACCTGCGGCGGGACGTTCGACTACCAGCTGCGCTCATACCTGTCCAACGTGGTCGTCTACGCCAGCGAGATCACCTGACGCGAGGTCAGGAGCGGGGCAGCGGCCCTCGCGGGCCGGGGCCGTGCGGCTCAGGACCCGGGTGCCATTCCACCCCGAGCGTGCCTTGCGCCGCCGCCGTGCCGCTGCGGCCGCCGCCGCGCCCGCGCAGCACATAGGCGAAGCCCACGGCGATGACACCGCCGGCCACGGGGCCGGCGAGGTATGCCCACCACGAGCTCCAGTCCCCGAGCACGAGAGCGGGCCCGAGCGACCGGGCCGGGTTCATCGACGCGCCGCTGACCGGAGCGCCCCACAGCCCGGCCAGCGCGATGTAGCTGCTCACACCGATCGCGGCCAGCGGACCGATCTGCTGCGCGCCGGACGCGGTACCCAGGATGACGCTCACCAGCCCCGCGGTCAGGACCAGTTCCCACAGCAGCGCCGTGGTCGCCGAGATGCCATGGCCGGGCAGGGTCAGCCCGGCGCTGCCCTGCTTGCCGATCAGCGCCCACAGCAGCAGCGTGGCCAGGATGGCGCCGGCGAACTGCGCGGCGATGTAAGCAGGGACGCGCTTCCACGGGAAGTTGCCCCGCGCCGCGAACGCCACGCTCACCGCCGGGTTCAGGTGCGCGCCCGATACGGTGCCCATGAACAGGATGACCGTGGCCACCGTCAGCGCCGGCGCCACCACGCGCGCGGTGTAAGGGACCGCGTTGCCGCCGAAGCGGGCGTTCACCATGCCGGCGCCGACTGCCGCCAGGACCAGGAGAAAGGTCCCGAGCAGTTCGGAGAACAGGCGCCGCCCCTCGTAGGAGTCGTCCCAGAAGTCGAACTCCCTGACCACCGAGTTCGGCTGCCCGAAGGACCGCAGCGCGACGTCGGCATGACGGATGGCGACCCGCGGGTCGGGCTCCGGCCGCGGCGGCAGCTCATCTGGCTTGCTTGTCACAGGGCACCCCCTTTCCATCCACTATTCATCAAATTGCATAAGATCTCGCCCGGCGAGACTATTTTCGGTTTTCCGGGTATTCCATTATCTATTGTTTTGCTATAACATTTCACCGTCTGTCACCTCTTGAGCGGGGACGCCGCGGAGGCCGGGCGCTCGCCATCGACATACGGACGGTGTTCCCCTGCAATGAGCCGCGTGCGGGCACTGATCGTTGCCAGTCATCCGGGTCCCTCCCTCGCCATCACGGCGATGGCGACGCTGCTGGCTGCGCAGGCCGCGCCGCACGGCATCGGACCCGCTCTCGTCGCACCGGCGATGCTGGCAGGCCAGTTCTCGGTCGGCTGGTCCAACGACGCCTGCGACGCGCGCCGGGACGAGGCGGCCGGCCGGACGGACAAGCCGATTGCAGCGGGCGAGATCAGCGTACGCGCGGTATGGATCGCGGCCGTCGTCGCCGTGGCGGCCGCGCTGGCCATGTCGCTGGCCATCAGCGTGGCCACCGCGATCATCAACGCCGTGATCATCGCGGCCGGGTGGGCCTACAACCTCGGCCTGAAGTCGACGCTGGCCTCCGGCCTCATGTACGTCGCCGGCTTCGGGCCGATACCCGCGTACGCCACGAGCACGCTGCCAGGTCACCCGCTGCCGAGATGGTGGGTGACCGCGGCCGCCGCCGTGGTCGGCGTCGGCGCCCACTTCGCCAACGTGCTCCCCGATCTCGCGTCCGACCGGGCCACAGGCGTGCACGGCCTGCCCCAGTGGGTCGCCGTCCGCTGGGGTCGCGGCGCCGTGCGCGCGGTCGCGCTGGTGCTGCTGCTGTCGGCGTCCGTGCTGCTCCTGATAGCTTCCAGCCGGTCCCGGCGCTGGGTCGCGCTGGCCGGGCTCGGCGCCGCGGTCGTGCTCGCGCTGATCGGCGCTCGCGGTTCCGGACGGGTGCCGTTCTGGACCGCGATCGCGATCGCGGCAGTCGATGTCGTGTTGTTCGCCGTGGGCGTGGACGCGCTGACCTGAACGCCAGCTGGCCTGGCGGCAGCGAAGGGGGCATTGCGGTGCATACGGAGCAGCGATGACCAGGATCGTCGCCGTGCGGTCCGCCTTCCCGGCACACCGGTACCCGCAGGCGGTGCTCACGCGGGAGTTCGCCGAGCTCACCGGCCTCGGCGACGCCCAGCGTGCCCTGCTGGAACGGCTGCACCGCAACTCGGGCGTGGATACCCGGCACACCGTGCTGCCGCTGCATGAGTACAACAGCCTGCGCGGGATCGAGCTGACCAACGACCGCTACATCGAGCGGGCCACCGACCTTGGCGAGCGCGCGCTCCGCGAGGCCCTTGACGCGGCCGGGACCGCCCCCGGCGAGATAGACCTGCTGATCGTCACGTCGGTGACCGGCGTGGCCGTGCCGTCCCTCGACGCCCGGCTCATTCCCCGGCTCGGCCTGCGCAGCGACGTCAAGCGGCTGCCGATCTTCGGGCTCGGCTGCGTGGCCGGGGCGGCCGCCCTGGCGCGCATCCACGATTACCTGCTGGCGTGGCCGGGGCATACCGCCGCACTGCTTGCGCTCGAGCTCTGCACGCTGACCTGGCCGAGCTCGGAGGTCACTACGGCGGACATGGTGGTCTGCGGCCTGTTCGGCGACGGGGCGGCGGCGCTTGTGGCCAGAGGCAGCCGGGCCGCGAAGGGGCTCACCCCGCGGATCATTGCCACCCGCAGCGAGCTGTATCCCGGCACCGGCCACACGCTGGGCTGGCGGCTGGGCTCGGACGGCTTCCGCATAGTCCTGACGGCGGAACTCGCCGACGTGGTCGAGCGCGGGATAGGCGACACCGTCAGCGCCTTCCTGGCCTCGCACGGGCTCACGGTCGACGACATCGGCTGCTGGGTCTGCCATCCGGGCGGGCCGCGCGTGATCGACGCCGTCCAGAAGAGCCTCGAGCTGCCCGATAGCGCGGTGGAGCCGAGCCGGCGCTCGCTGGCCGAAGTAGGCAACCTCTCGTCGGTCTCGGTGCTGCACGTCCTGGAGAAGACGATGGACGCCGGGCAGCGGCCCGGCTCGTTCGGACTGATTATCGGGCTGGGTCCGGGGGTCAGCGTGGAACTGGTGCTGCTGCGGTGGTGACCTATTACGCGCTGCTCGCGGTCATCGGCCTCGAGCGGGTGGCGGAGCTGGTCGTGTCCCAGCGGCACGCCGCCGCTAGCCTGCGCGAGGGCGGCGTGGAGTCCGGCCAGAGCCACTTCCCCGTCATGGTGGCGCTGCACGCGGCGCTGCTGATCGGCTGCGTCGTCGAGCCGCTGGCCCTGCACAGGCACTTCATCCCGGCGCTGGGCTGGACGATGATCGCGGTGGTCGTGGCGGCGAACGCGCTGCGCTGGTGGTGTATCGCGACGCTGGGCCAGCGGTGGAGCGCGCGGGTGATCGTCATGCCCGGGATGCCCCTGGTCACGGCCGGCCCGTACCGGTGGTTCGCACACCCGAACTACGTCGCGGTCGTCGTGGAGGGCGCGGCGCTGCCGCTGGCTGGCTCGGCGTGGATCACGGCCTGCACTTTCACGGCGCTCAACGCGGCGCTGCTCACAGTCCGGCTGCGCTGCGAGACGCGGGCGCTGGCCGCGGCGGTGCCGTGATCGACGTCCTCGTCGTGGGCGGTGGCCCGGCCGGGCTGGCGACGGCGATCAGCTGCGTCCAGGCCGGACTGTCCGTCACGGTGGCCGAGCCGCGCACGGGGCCGATCGACAAGGCCTGCGGCGAGGGCCTGATGCCGGCGGCGGTGACCCGGCTGGCGGCCATCGGCGTCCGCCCGACCGGGCGCCCGCTGCGCGGAATCCGCTACCTGGACCCCAGCCA
>JASHXJ010000252.1 GCA_030043595.1 Trebonia sp. | reverse complement strand
GTCACGCCCCCAGCTGACACGATCGGGCTTGTCGATTACCAGGCCACGTACGCCGGTGACGCCGCGCATACCGGCTCGGCCTCCTCAGCGACAGAGCCGGGCGAGCTCCTCGTGCAGGACACCACGATGACGACTGTCGCGTTCGCTACGGCAACGGACACCGAAGGCACGGAGGACACCATCACGGCCACCGTGGTGAATACGGCAGGCACCAACATCTCCGAGACCGGCGGCGGTACCGGAACGGTGACGTTCTCGGTCGACGGCACTGACATCGTGGACTGCAGCGATGTCGCGCTGACCTACACCGCACTGACTGGCAACACCGCGACGTGCGACTTCACGCCCACGCCGGGGGAGGCGGGGACTACTGTCGCGGTGCTCGCCACTTACTCCGGCGACGCCGTGAATATTACGTCAATGGGCACCGGTGACCTTCCGGTGTCCACCTGACGGTAAGCGCACCGAGATCGGATTAGTGCTGAGGGTCAGGCCGGCTTCTGGCGGCCTGACCCTCAGCGTTGCTCAGGACGAGGACCCGGGTGGCTCCGGAGCCCGCGAGAGTCAGGGACGGCGCGGAGAACGGCGGGTTCGTTCGGGGGAATTGTTTTTGTTAGCCGCACGTTGGGGGTCTCGGATCGCGTGCCGTGCGCGGAGCACCGCGTCTGTGGCCTGCCTGGCAGCCGGACGCCGACCCCCGGGGCGATCCGGTAGCCTCTTGCGGGCGTCGTTGAGTTAAGGAGAATCGCCGCGGTGTCGGTGACAGATGTAGAGAAGCGGCCTGCCCCGGACGCGGCCGTCCGCGCCGAGGCGGCGCGGCGCCGGACGTTCGCGGTGATCAGCCACCCGGACGCGGGCAAGTCCACGCTGACTGAGGCGCTCGCGCTGCACGCGTCCGCCATCAACCATGCCGGCGCCGTGCACGGCAAGGCGGGACGGCGGGGTGTCACGTCCGACTGGATGGCGATGGAACGCGACCGCGGCATCTCGATCACCTCGGCGGCGCTGCGCTTCACCTACGACGGCGCGGTGCTGAACCTGCTGGACACCCCCGGGCACGCGGATTTTTCCGAGGACACCTACCGGGTGCTCGAGGCCGTGGATTGCGCGATCATGCTGCTCGACTCGGCCAAGGGCCTGGAGCCGCAGACGCTCAAGCTGTTCGACGTGTGCCGGTCCCGGCACCTGCCGGTCGTGACCTTCGTGAACAAGTGGGACCGCCCGGGGCGCGAGCCGCTGGAACTGCTCGACGAGATCGAGCAGCGGATCGGACTTCGCCCGGCGCCGGTGAACTGGCCGGTCGGGGTGGCCGGCGACTTCCGCGGGCTGATCGAGCGGGCCACCGGCGAGTACACCGCCTACACGCGTACCCCGGGCGGGGCCGATCGTGCGCTCGAAGAGCGCTTCTGCGCTGCTGAGGCCCTGGCACGCGAGGGGCCCGCATACACGGTGGCGGCCGACGAGCTGGCGCTGCTCGACGAGATCGGCGCCGTGCTGGATATGGAGTCGTTCCTGGCCGGGGAGTCGTCGCCGGTGCTGTTCGGCGCCGCGCTCCCGAACTTCGGCGTGCGCAGGCTGCTCGCCGCGATGCGCTCAATGGCCCCCGAGCCGGCACCCCGGGTCTGTGTGGATGGTGCCGCGCGCCCGGTCGACGCACCCTTCTCCGGGCTTGTGTTCAAGGTGCAGGCCAACATGGATCCGGCGCACAGGGACCGGGTGGCGTTCGTCCGGGTGTGTTCGGGCCGGTTCGAGCGCGGCATGGTGCTCACGCACGCCGCCACAGGCCGGCCGTTCGCGACGAAGTACGCGCAGGCGATGTTCGGCCAGGACAGGGAGACCGTGGACGTGGCCTTCCCCGGCGACGTTATCGGCCTGGTCAACGCCACCGCGCTGCGGCCGGGGGACACGCTGTTCGCTGACGAGCCGGTGGCGTTCCCGCCGATCCCGTCCTTCGCGCCGGAGCACTTCGCCGTCGTGCGCTGCAAGGACGCCGGGAAGTACAAGCAGTTCCGCCGCGGCATCGACCAGCTGGACACCGAGGGCGTCGTGCAGGTGCTGTCCTCTGACCTGCGCGGTGACCAGGCGCCCGTGCTGGCCGCCGTCGGGCCGCTGCAGTTCGACGTGGTGCTGCACAGGCTGGAGCACGAGTTCGGCGCCCGCTCGGAGCTAGACCATCTCGACTACTCGCTCGCGCGGCTCACCGATGCGGCCGGAGCTTCCGCACTGGCTGGCCTGCGCGGCGCCGAGGTGCTCACGCGACGGCTGGACGGGGTGCTGCTAGCGCTGTTCGCCGACAAGTGGCGGCTGAACGCCATCACACGCGACAACCCCTCGGTGCGGCTCGACCCCTTGCTGGCGGGGAGGGAGTAGCGGGCGCCGAGTACCGGGCACGCAGCGGGCGGCGGGGGTCGCCCTCGGAGTTCCCAGGGCGCGTCGTGTGTGAGACACATCATAATCGAGTTATATAAGCTGCCTATATACTTGCATGCGTGGCCTCCGGGTCGCCGCCAGAAAGACGGGCGGAGGACCCAGGCCATGGCCGTCGTCGGCCCGGGTTCCCCGGGCCGGGCCGCCGACGGGAATCCCTCCCCGGTAAAGAGGCGTCCGGAGTGCCCCCGTGCTCCTGGACCGCACCGCGGCACCTCCCGCACCCCGTTCCGCCCGTGAGCGGCCCGTTCCCCCAGGCTGGTCACGGGCGGAGCCGTTTCCCGCCGTTTCCCCGCCGTCTGGCGGGTTACTTCATCCGGGCTACGTCAATCTGGTCGAAGTCGCCGTAGGCGTTGCGGATCCCGCCGCCGCCCGACCACTGCCACATGAGCGCGTACTTGCTCGCACTGGTCTGCCCGCCGAAGAACTCGGCGCACGAGGACGTGCCGCGCAGGCACCACCCGACCGGGGCCTGGGCCAGGCTGGAGGTCTCCGTCCAGTAGGTCCACTCGTACGTATTCGGGATCAGTGACGCCTTGCCCGTCCCGAAGATCGACGACCACACCTGCGGTGAGGAGTACACGCCGACCTTGTACGAGGAATGGGTCGTGATGTAGGCCGCGAACCCGGTGAACTCCGCGCGGTCGATGCTGACTGGGACGTAGCCCTGCACAACGCGCCCGCTGCACGGCGAGGAGTAGACGCTGTTCCACCCGTTATCGGGCGCGGGCGCGATCTGCGGCGTCTCGATGTCCGCCCACACCACGGGATAGGTCACGTGCAGGAGCTTCATGGCCGCCAGCGCGCGAGCCGCCTGCAGCGCGCCCCAGCTCGACGCCTCGGCGGTGGTGCCGTTCCAGTGCGGATCGACGCCGGGCCCCCCCATGTACCAGTAGACGCCGGTACCGATACCGATGTGGTACTTCGTGTAGTTAGTGTTCGCCTGCGCGCTGTTGGCCGGCGCCCAGGCCAGGAAGTTACCGGTTGTGCAGCCCTCCATGCGGGCCCAGTTCCCCGCCATGCCGACGTATCCGCCGTAGCTGCCGCCGATGACCGGCTCGTGGTACGGTGCGCTGCCGGTGACGGATACCGGCCAGCTGTCGGTCCCGTAGTAGAAGCCCGCTGGGGTGTCACCCGCTGCTGCTGTCGCTGCCGTCGCCGTGGCGGTCGCAGCCGCCGGGGCGTCCGCCACGCGCGGGACCGTGACCGCGGCAGCCGCCCCCACGCTCAGGATCAGGCATAGCGCCTTGAGTATCGCGCCCATACGCCGCTCCTACCAGTCGTCACAAACCACTCTTCTGTCTCATGAGACGCACAAGGGTAAGCGATGGTTGGGACGGCTTCGCGTTAACGGCCGCGGCCAGGTGGCTACAGCTGCTCGCCCGGGAACTCCAGCTGGCTGATGGCCTGACCATAGGCCATGGCAGCGAGCTTGGCGATGTTGCCGTGCGCCCCGAGCGGCGCCGCGCATTCCGCCTCCATCGTCATCGCGTCCAGGTCGCTCTTGGTGGCCTCGGGGCCGATAAAGCACGGGGCGATGGCGAGCCGGTTAACCCCCATGTCCTTCAGCCGCAGCACGCCCTCTTCGAGGGACGGCGGGCTGTCCAGCGACGCCGGGATGACCGGGAGCGCGAGACGTGCCGCGAGCAGCACCGAGGTCACGTTGGCCGCGGCGGCGCCATCTGGGCCGCCGACGGTCGCGATGAGGATGCCGTCCGCAGCGGTGACGATGCTGAAAAGCCGGACCCGGTCCGCACGCGCCAGCCCGGCCTCCGACAGCCTGATGTGCAGCACCTCGGCGATCAGCGCGTTGGAGTTGATGAAGCCGCTGACAACCGCCTTTGCCTCACTGGCAGCGATCACCTCGCGCAGCCTGCGGGTCACGGGGGGGTTGGGCGTGGCAATCAACGGGACGACTACCGCGCAGTGCGCGCCGTCTGGCCGTCGCGAGGCCGCGTCGGCGAGCACGGCCTGGATGTCCGACGGGTCGGAGCGGCCGCCGCCGTCGATGCGCGCAGCGCGGACGTCCACCGCGGGGTTGTCGACGCGGAGCACCGCGGCAAGCTCGCCTACGGGACCCGCGGTCAGATCTGTGTCGCTGCCCGGAACGGCGAGCACGAGAGCCGGGGCGCTCTGCGGCAAGCTCGCCGGAACGGGGCGCCGGTGCCGGCCAGCCGGCCGCGGCGGGCGGGCCAGCGAGCGCCGGACGGGTACCGCCTGGCGGCCGGGAAGGTCGTCGCCCGGCTGGTCCATGACTTGCTGCTCTGGGACCCCTTGCTCTGGGACCGCCTGCTCTGTGACGGCCTGCTCTGGGACCGCCTGCTCTGTGACCGGCTGGTCTCTGACCGGCTGGTCCGCGACCGGGTGCCTGCCGGGCAGCTCCCCCGTGAACTGTCGTGTCGGCAGCGTCCCGCGCGGCTGCCGGGAGGGCACGCCGTCATCAGGCTGCCGCGTGGGGAGGCCTGCCGAAGGGTCGCGAACATCCGTCACGAGTCGGAAGCCTAGTCCCAAGGTGCCCTTGATGCCTCAAAAGCGCCGAAACAGGCAGCACGGGAGGATGCCGGCCAGCAGGTTCCGGCCTGGCGCGTCACCAGCAGTTACCTGATCCGCGGCGGGATGGCCCCGCGCCGCGGAAATAGCCGCGACCGCGGGCTGGCGCATTTGCTACTAGCTAGTAACATAGGGCTAGTACCCGACCTGCGGAGCGTCATATGAGCCACTACAAGAGCAATCTCCGGGACATCGAGTTCAACCTCTTCGAGGTACTCGGCCGCCAGGAACTCCTTGGTGCTGGCCCGTTCGCCGACGTGGACGCCGAGACCGCGCGAGACATGCTGGCCGAGGTCAACAGGCTCGCCATCGGACCGATGGCTGAGTCGTTCGCCGATGCCGATCGCAACCCGCCGGTTTTTGACCCCGCCACTGGGACCGTGACGATGCCGGAATCGTTCCGCAAGTCGTTCCGCGCACTGCTCGATGCGCAGTGGTGGCGGCTCTCGGTTCCGGCGGAGCTCGGCGGCACCGTGGTGCCAAGGTCGCTGGGCTGGGCGGTGGCGGAGTTCATCCTCGGCGCGAACCCGGCGGCGTGGATGTTCAGCAACGGCCCGACCTTCGCCAACGTGCTCTGGAAGATCGGCACCCCGGAGCAGAAGCGATTCGCGGAACTGGCCGTGGAGCGGGAGTGGGGCGCGACCATGGTGCTGACCGAGCCGGACGCCGGGTCAGATGTCGGCGCCGGGCGCGCCAGGGCGACCGAGCAGCCTGACGGGACCTGGCACATCGAGGGAGTCAAGCGGTTCATCACTGTCGCCGAGCACGACATGGCGGAGAACATCTTCCACCTCGTGCTCGCCCGGCCGGTCGGCGCGGGCCCGGGCACCAAGGGCCTGTCGATGTTCCTGGTCCCGAAGTACCTGGTCAACGAGGACGGCACGCTCGGCGAACGGAACGGCGTGGTGGCGACCAACCTCGAGCACAAGATGGGGCTGAAGGTCTCGACCACCTGTGAGCTGACATTCGGCGCGAACCGGCCGGCGGTCGGCACGCTCGTCGGCGGGGTGCACGACGGCATCAGGCAGATGTTCATGATCATCGAGCACGCCCGGATGATGGTCGGCAGCAAGGCGATCGCCACGCTTTCCACCGGGTACCTCAACGCGCTCGAATTCGCCAGGAACCGCGTGCAGGGTCCGGACCTCACCCGGCAGTCCGACAAGACCGCGCCGCGGGTGACGATCATCCACCACCCGGACGTGCGCCGGATGCTCATGCTGCAGAAGGCGTACGCGGAAGGCATGCGGGCCCTCGTGCTGTATACGGCGACGCAGCAGGACGCCGTCCTGCTCGCCGACGCGTCGGGCACGGTTGACGAGGCTGCCGCGGCACGCAACGACCTGCTGCTCCCGGTCGTGAAGGGCGTCGGTTCCGAGCGGTCGTACGAGATGCTGGCGCTGTCCCTGCAGACGCTGGGCGGGTCCGGGTTCCTGCAGGACTACCCCATCGAGCAGTACATCAGGGACGCGAAGATCGACAGCCTCTATGAAGGCACGACCGCCATCCAGAGCCTGGACTTCTTCTTCCGGAAGATAGCCCGCGACCAGGGCGCGGCCGTGCGCTCGCTGCTTGCCGACATCACCGCGTTCGCCGCCGGCGACGACGGCGGCACCGGTGGCGACGCCGGCGACGTCCGCCATGGGAACGGCCGGCTGAAGACCGAGCGCGCCGCCCTCACCGACGGGATCGCGCAGGTCGAGGCGATGCTGACCGCGATGTCGGGGTTCGCGGCCGGCTCGCTGGAACGCCCGGAGGAGGTTTACAAGGTCGGGCTTAACAGCGTGCGGCTGCTGCTCGCCTTCGGGGACCTGGTCATCGGCTGGCTGCTCACCCGGCAGGCGGAGGTGGCGCAGCACGCGCTGGACGACGCGGACGCGCTGACGGAAGCCGACCGCGACTTCTACACGGGCAAGCTCGCTGCCGCCCGGTTCTTCGCCACGACCGTGCTGCCCAGGCTGGAAAGCGACCGGAAGATCATCGAGCAGGCCAGCCTGGACCTCATGGAGGTCCCGGAGGGCGCCTTCTGAGGCTGCGCCGAGACCCGGTGCGGCGGCGCCGGAAATCAGCGGCTTGTTCGTCCGCAGGCAGTCAGAACTCGAACTGGACCGCTGCGCGCTGCGCGAGGATGGGCGTGATGTAGCGCTGCACGATCTCACGATGTCCCGGGTCGTCACGGTAGGCGAGAAAGCCGGCCTCGTCGTCGAAGTCCGCCGACACGGCGAAGTCGAAGTTCCCCTGCACAAGTCCCGCGTCCGGCCCGCACACGAAAGCACGCACTGACGCGACCATCGAGGGAAGCTTCGCGAGCTCGATCGAGACCTGCTGCTTCTGCTCTTCCGTTGCTTCGGGCTTCCAGCTGAACAGCACGTTGTGACGGATCATCGGCCTCGCGGCTCCTCTGCTCCCTAGCCAGGCGCGGACAGTACTGCTAGAGCAATACTGCTAAAGCCCCATGTCGTCGAGTTCGCGCAGCAGGTCCGCCGCCGCGCGGCTGCCCGGGTGACCGTTGCCGCTCGCCGTGCCGCCCGGCGCGCCGCGGCGCTGACCGCCACCGTCGTCGCCAGAGCCGGGCTTGCTGCCGGAGCCGGGCTGGCCGCCCGAACCGAGCTGGCCGCCCGAACCCGGCTGGCCCCCCGAGCCGGGACGGCTGCCGCCGGAGCGCCCGCCCAGGCCGGTCGTCCACCCGCTCGTCCATCCGCCCGCGGCGACCCCAGCGGGACTGCGCGTCCGCAGGAACCAGGCTGCGAGCACCCCGCCGAACAATCCGCCCAGATGCCCGATCCAGCTGATCCCGGGCGTACCGGGAATGGCCACCTGAAGGATGGTCCAGTACAGTACGCCCGCCACGACTCCGATGCCGATGTCAACCAGGTTCCGGTCGAAGAAGCCGCGGATCAGCACGTAACCGAAGTATCCGAAGATGACCCCGCTTGCGCCCACGGTCAGCTCGTTCGAGCTCTGGAAAAGCCACACGGCGAGCCCGCTGACCACCGTGACGATGAGCGTCACGAGCAGGAACTTCCTGATGCCCCGGTACGCGGCGAGCACGCCGAGCACGAAGAGCGGCACCGTGTTCCCCTCGATGTGCTGCCAGGAGAAATGCAGGAATGGCGCGCTGAAGATGTCTGCCAGGTGGCTCACGGAATGCGGCCAGATCCCGAACTGCGGATCCAGTCGGTACCCGTCGGCCCAGTTGAACACCTGCAGGATCCATATGAGCGCGATGAAGCCGCCCATCAGCACCAGCGCGTCGCGCACGTTGCGCCACGACATCCCGGACCCCTATCCCTCAGGGCCGGCGGCTCACGACCACGCGAGCATCCGGACCGGATCTTCCAGCATCGAGCCTACGTCCCGGAGCACCGCTGAGCCGAGTTCTCCGTCCACGATCCTGTGATCGAAGGATAGCGACAGCGTCGTGACCTTGCGCACGGCCAGCTCGCCCTGATGTACCCATGGGGCGTCGCGCACCTGGCCGAACGCGAGGATCGCGGCCTCTCCTGGCGTCAGGATAGGCGTACCGGCGTCGACGCCGAACACGCCCACGTTGGTGATCGTGATCGTCCCGCCGGACAGATCGGCCGGCGTCGCTTTGCCCGCCCGCGCCGTGGCGGCCAGCTCGTCGAGCGCCTGCGCGAGCCCGGCGAGGGACAGCGCGTGCGCGCCCTTGACGCTGGGCACGAGCAGGCCGCGCTCGGCCGCTACCGCGATGCCGAGGTTGACGTAGCGCTTGACGACGATCTCCTGGGCACTGTCGTCCCACGACGAGTTGATCATGGGGTGCCTGGCGACCGCGACGAGCAGCGCCTTGGCGACGAACAGCAGCGGCGACACCCTCACCCCTGCGAACTCGGGCAGGTCGCGCGCCCGCCGGACCGCGGCCATCGTCTCGGTCACGTCCACCTGGAGGAATTCCGTCACGTGCGGCGCGGAGAACGCGCTGGCGACCATCGCCGCGGCGGTGTGCTTGCGCACCCCGCGGACCGCGATCCGCTCTTCAGCGCCGCCCGGGCCGGCCGCCGTAGCCACCGCGCGCCCGCCGGCGCCAGGTCCGGCCAATCCATATCCCGAACGAGCCGTTGCTTCTCCCGCGGCGCGCTGCACATCCGCCCTGGTGACCGAGCCCTCGGGCCCGCTGCCTGTCAGCGCGGCAAGGTCCACGCCCAGGTCCCTGGCAAGCCGCCGCACAGGAGGCTTGGTCAGGGCGCGGACGGCCGGGACGGATGGCGCCTCCTCCGCGGGAACCTGGCTCGCCTGACGAGGCGCGGACGGCGTGGCGGGATACGACGCTGGCCGTGTGGACGGCGGCGCTTTGCGGGGCCGCCGGGTCGTCGCGCTCGGCTTGACCCCGTAGCCGACGAGTACCGCCTGCCGTTCAGCCGGGGCGGGCTCATCGCCCGCGGCCGCCGGGGCGGCCGCGGGTCCGGCCGCGGCCCGCCCGGCCCCGTCAGCCTTGGCAGGCCCGGTACCGGTGTCCGCCACCTCGACCGCGATGATCGGCGTGCCCACGTCGACGGTCTGCCCCTCGGTCACCAGCAGGGCGCTGACCGTGCCGGCGTACGGGCTGGGCAGCTCGACGACGGCCTTGGCCGTCTCGATCTCCACGATGATCTGGTTGATCTCGACCGGGTCGCTGGGCTTGACGTGCCAGGACACGATGTCTGCCTCGGTCAGGCCCTCCCCGACGTCGGGGAGCCTGAACTCCTTCTCCATGCTGCCCTCCCCGGCTTAGAAGGCGAACGTGCGGTCGACGGTGTCCAGGATCCGGTCCAGGTCCGGCAGGTAGTGGTCCTCGAGCCGGGCTACCGGGTAGGGGATGGCGAAGCCGCCGACCCGCAGTACGGGCGCCTCGAGGTGGTAGAAGCACTGCTCGGTCACCCGCGCCGCGATCTCCGCGCCAAGCCCGGCGTAGACGGGAGCCTCGTGCGCCACGACACACCGGCCGGTCCGGATCACCGAGGCGCTGATCGTGTCCATGTCCAGCGGCGACAGCGAGCGCAAGTCGATCACCTCGATGGACTTGCCCTCGTCCCGGGCGGCGATCGCCGCCTCTGTGCAGGTGCGGACCAGCGGCCCGTAGGTGAGCAGGGTCACGTCGTCTCCGGGCAGGACGGTGCGAGCCTTGCTGAGCGGCAGGGCGGTGTCCAGCGCGGCCGCCATGTCGACCTCGGCCCTGTCCCAGTAGCGCCGTTTCGGCTCGAAGAAGATCACCGGGTCGTCGCAGGCGATAGCGAGCTGGATCATGGAGAACGCCTCCGCGGCGTCCGCGCAGGCGACCACCCGCAGCCCGGCCGTGTGCGCGAAGATGACCTCGGGCGACTCGCTGTGGTGCTCGACTGCGCCGATCCCGCCGCCGAACGGGATCCGGATGACAACCGGGAGCGTCAGCTGGCCGCGTGACCGGTACCGCATCTTGGCGAGCTGGCTGACGATCTGGTCGGTGGCCGGGTAGACGAACCCGTCGAACTGGATCTCGCACACGGGCCGGTAGCCGCGCAGCGCCAGCCCGATCGCGGTGCCCACGATCCCGGACTCGGCGAGCGGCGTGTCGATCACGCGGTGCTCGCCGAAGTCCTTCTGCAGACCGTCGGTGACCCGGAACACGCCACCGAGCCTGCCGACGTCCTCGCCCATGATCATGACCTTGGGGTCGGCCTCGAGTGCCCGGCGCAGCCCCTCGTTCAGGGCCCGGGACAGCGTGAGCCTGGTCATCGCGCCACCTCGCTTTCCCGTTGGCCCAGACCAGCCGGCTCGAACCCGTCGAGGTAGTCCCCGTACTGCGCGCGCTCGGCTTCGAGAATCGCGTTCGCGCCCGTGTACACATGGTCGAACATCGCGAGCGGCGGCGGGTCGGGCAGCGCCCGGCAGGCGTCGCGGACGCGCGCGGCGAGCTCCGCCGCCTCGGCGTCGACCTGCTCGAAGAAGGCGGCGTTGGCCTGGCCGGTGCGGGCCAGGTAGGCGCGGACGCGCTCGATCGGGTCGCGCAGCCGCCATACCTCCAGCTCGCTGGCCAGCCGGTAGCGCGTGGGGTCGTCGGTGGTGGTGTGCGCGCCCATCCGGTAGGTGAAGGCCTCGATCAGCGTGGGGCCCCGGCCCTCGCGCGCCGCGCGCAGCGCCTGCCGGGTCACCTCGTAGCAGGCGAGCACGTCGTTGCCGTCGACACGGATGCCCGGGAACCCGAAGCCGCGTGACCGCTGGTACAGCGGGATGGGACTCTGCCGCTCCTGCGGAGCGGAAATCGCGTACTGGTTGTTCTGGCAGAAGAAGACCACGGGGACCTGGAACACCGACGCCCAGGAGAACGCCTCGCTCACGTCCCCCTGGCTGGTGGCGCCGTCACCGAAGTAGACGATCACCGCCTCGTCTTCTGCGCTGTCCCGCTTGATGCCCATCGCGTACCCGGTGGCGTGCAGCGTCTGGTCGCCGATGACGATCGTGTACAGGTGGAACTTGTACTCTTGCGGGTCCCAGGCGCCGTTGCTGACGCCACGGAACAGCTCAAGCAGCCGCACCGGGTCGAGGCCGCGGCACCAGGCGACCCCGTGCTCGCGGTACGAGGGGAACGCCATGTCCCTGGGGGAGAGCGCGCGCCCGGAGCCGATCTGGGCGGCTTCCTGGCCGAGCAGTGACGCCCAGATGCCGAGCTCGCCCTGGCGCTGCAGGGAGATCGCCTCGGTGTCGAACCGCCGGACCAGCACCATGTCGCGGTACAGGCCCTTGATGTCTACGTCGCTGAGCGGGTACTGGGGGTGCTCGACCCGCTCGCCTTCAGGGGTAAGGAGCTGGATGAGCTCGGTGTCATTGGGCGCGACCATGGTCGCACCGCCGGTTTCGACGGTCACGTGCCACTCCTTTCGGCGAGGCTGGCGCTGGGATTGCCATCGTCGGCCTCACCGGCCTTGATGCCCCGGCAGCAGTACGCTTCATGGGCGCTCGCTGCCGTGGCTTGGACGCCTGCATAGTTAACGCACCTGACGATATATGCCCTGTTTGCCCTGGGAGGATACGTGGCCACAGTGATCGTTGACGTGATGCTCAAGCCGGAGATCCACGACCCGCAGGGCGAGGCCGTGCTCGGCGCTTCGCACCGCCTGGGCTTCGGCAACGTGACCGCGGTACGCCAGGGAAAGCGGTTCGAGCTGGAGATCGATGGCCCGGCCGACGGCGCCGCGCTCGCCGCCGTCGAGGAGCTGGCCCGCGAGCTGCTCGCCAACCCGGTCATCGAGGAGTTCTCCCTCCACCCCGCGGACTAACCCGGGACCGCGCAGCGCCCGCACCCGCGGCGTTTCGCTGAGCTGCGGCGTCGCCGGGTAGGCTGCCCTCGTGCGGATAGGCGTTGTCACGTTCCCCGGGTCTCTTGACGATACCGACGCAGCCCGCGCCGTGCGCTACGCGGGGGCGGAGCCAGTCCGGCTGTGGCACGCCGACCGGGATCTGCGCCGTGTCGACGCGGTCATCCTTCCCGGCGGCTTCTCCTACGGCGACTACCTGCGCTGCGGCGCGATCGCCCGGTTCTCGCCGGTCATGGCCGAGCTGATCCCGGCCGCCAGGGCGGGCCTGCCGGTACTCGGCATCTGCAACGGCTTCCAGATCCTGTGCGAGGCGCACCTGCTGCCCGGCGCGCTCACCCGCAATGCCGGGCTGCGCTTCATCACCCGCGACGTGCGCCTGACGGTCGGGAACGCGACGACACCGTGGACCGGCGGCTACCACGCGGGCCAGCAGCTGCTCGTGCCGCTGAAGAGCGGCGAGGGGGCCTACGCCGCCGACCAGGCCACGCTCGACGAGCTCGAGGCCGCCGGCCGCGTCGTCGTCCGCTACGCGGGCGAGGCCCCCAACGGCGCCGCCCGCGGTATCGCCGGGATCTGCAGCGATGACGGCAACGTCGTCGGGCTGATGCCGCACCCCGAGCACGCCATCGACCCGCTGACCGGCCCGTCCGCGGACGGGCTCGGGTTCTTCACCTCGGTCGTGCGGGCCTTCGCGGGAGCGGCAGCGGCAACGGAAGCGGAAGCCGGAGCCCTCCGGTGAGCGACGAGGACACCGTCGAGGTCGCCGCCGGCACTCCGGACCGCCCGCAGCCGTTCGCCGAGCTGGGCCTCACGAAACAGGAGTACGAGAAGATAAGGCATCTTCTCGGCCGCCGGCCGACCGCCGCCGAGCTCGCGCTGTACTCGGTCATGTGGAGCGAGCACTGTTCCTACAAGTCCTCGAAGGTCCACCTGCGACAGCTCGCCCCCGGCGAGCAGCAGTCCGAAGCGCTGCTCGCCGGCATCGGCGCCAACGCGGGCGTCGTGGACATCGGGCAGGGCTACGCGGTCACCTTCAAGATCGAAAGCCACAACCACCCGTCGTTCGTCGAGCCGCACCAGGGCGCGGCCACCGGTGTCGGGGGCATCGTGCGGGACATCCTGGCCATGGGTGCAAGGCCCGTGGCGGTCATGGACGCGCTGCGGTTCGGCCCGGCCGACGCGCACGACACCGCCCGCGTGCTGCCGGGGGTGGTCAGCGGGATCTCGTTCTACGGCAACTGCCTCGGCCTTCCGAACATCGGCGGCGAGCTCGCCTTCGACCCCTGCTACGCCGGGAACCCGCTGGTCAACGCGCTGTGCGTGGGCGTCATGCGGCATCACGACCTCAAGGCCGCGGTCGCGACCGGGCCGGGCAACAAGGTGGTCCTGTTCGGCTCGCGGACCGGTCCGGACGGTGTCGGCGGCGCGTCTGTGCTGGCCAGCGCGACGTTCGAGGGCGCCGGCGGCGAGGGCAAGGCCGCCAAGCGCCCCAGCGTGCAGGTGGGCGACCCGTTCATGGAAAAGCTGCTGGTGGAGTGCTGCCTGGAGCTGTACGCCAGCGGGCTGATCGAGGGCATCCAGGACCTGGGTGCGGCCGGCGTCGCCTGCGCGACCACCGAGCTGTCCGCGGGCGGCAGCGGCGGCATGCGCGTGACACTGGACGACGTGCCGCTGCGCGACCCGACGCTCAGCCCGGCCGAGATCCTGATGAGCGAGTCGCAGGAACGCATGATGGCGGTCGTGACGCCCGCCAACGTCAGGGCGTTCCTCGAGGTCTGCGCCAGGTGGGACGTCGAGGCGACCGTCATCGGCGAGGTGACCGGCGACGGGATGCTCACCATGACCTGGCGCGGCGGCACGGTCGTGTCCATCCCGCCAGAGACCGCCGCCGACGGGCCGGTCTACCAGCGGCCGATGGCCCGCCCGGCGGACCTGGACGCGCTGCAGGCCGGCACTCCCGACGGACTGGACCGCCCCAAGGACGGCCAGGGGCTGCGCGCGGCGCTGCTCGCCCTGCTCGGCTCGCCGGACCTGGCGGACAAGAGCTGGGTGACCGCGCAGTACGACCGCTACGTGCGCGGCGACACGGTGCTCGCGATGCCCGAGGACGGCGGCCTGCTCCGCGTCGACGAGCGGACGAACCTCGGCATCGCGCTCGCCACCGACGGCAACGGCCGGTACTGCCGCCTCGACCCCTACCTGGGCACCAGGCTGGCGCTCAGCGAGGCCTACCGCAACGTCGCCATGACCGGCGCGCGCCCGGTGGCGGTCACGAACTGCATGAACTTCGGCAGCCCCGAGGACCCCGCCGTCATGTGGCAGCTCGCCGAGGCGGTGCGCGGCCTCGCCGACGGCTGCAGGGAACTAGGCATCCCCGTCACCGGCGGCAACGTCAGCCTCTACAACCAGACCGGAAGCAACGCCATCCACCCCACCCCGGTGATCGGCGTCCTCGGCGTGCACGAAGACGTCCGGCGGCGCCTCGGGGCCGGCTTCACCACCGACGGCGCCCGGCTGGTCCTGCTGGGCACTACCGGGGAAGAATTCGGCGGGTCCGCGTGGGCACATGTCCTGCACGCCCACCTGGGCGGCCGTCCCCCCGCTCCCGATCTACCGTCCGAACGACGCCTGGCGACTCTCATCGCCCAGGCCGCTGCGGCAGGTCTGCTGTCCGCCGCCCACGACCTCTCCGACGGCGGACTGGCGATAGCCCTCGCCGAATCCTGCCTGAGCGGCGGCAGGGGCTGTCGCGTGAGCCTTAACGGCGATCCTTTCGCCGGCCTGTTCAGCGAGTCCCCCGCGCGGGCGGTCGTCTGCGTATCGCCGGGCCGCGAGCCCGAGTTCGCGGCGCTCTGCGAGGCGAACGAGGTCCCCGCGACCGTCCTCGGCACCACAGGCGGCGAGGCGCTGGCGGTCGAGGGCGCGTTCGACATCCCGGTGGCGGAGCTGCGGAAGGTATGGGAAGGCACGCTCCCCGCCTTGTTCGGCTGAGTAGGGTCGCAGCCGTGCCAGCCCGCAAACCCGACCAGGACGGCCCTGCCGCGGTAGCGGCGGTGAGCGCCGCGCTCGACGCAGGACAGGACCCGCCGCAGGCGGCGCTGCGGTCAGCCGCGCGTTACCTGCTAGGCCTGCTCGAGGCAGCCGCCCCGGGCCGTTCCGTGGAAATGAGGGTGCCACCGGTCGCCGCGGTGCAGTGTGTCGCTGGCCCCAGGCATACGCGGGGCACTCCACCGAACGTGATCGAGACCGATCCGCTCACGTGGTTCGGGCTGGCGACCGGGCGGCTCGGCTGGGCGGAAGCGGTAGATTCCGGGGCACTCCGGGCCAGCGGCTCACGAGCTGATCTGTCCGCGTATCTTCCCGTGGCCTGAGCAAATAGACTGGCTCAGTGGCTAAGCCAGACGGGCGTCTTACACACGATCTCGATCCCCGTGACCGCCCGCCGCGGGATGCCTGCGGCGTCTTTGGCGTCTGGTCGCCCGGCGAGGACGTCGCCAAGCTTGCCTACTTCGGGCTGCACGCGCTGCAGCACCGGGGGCAGGAGTCTGCCGGGATCGCCGTCAGTGACGGCAGGCGGATCGTCGTGCACAAGGAGATGGGCCTGGTTGCCCAGGTGTTCGACGAGCCCTCGCTGACCGCGCTGCACGGCGACATCGCGGTCGCGCACTGTCGGTACTCGACGACAGGCGCATCGGTGTGGGCGAACGCGCAGCCGACGTTCCGGTCGACTCCGGCGGTTTCCATCGCCCTCGGGCACAACGGGAACCTGACCAACACCCGCGAGCTCGCCGCGATGCTCGGCCCCGGCAACGGGTACGGGACGATGGCCGCGACATCCGACACCGACGTGCTCACGGAGCTGTTCGTCCGCGGACCAGCTCGGCCCGGCGGCGTCGAAGAGGCGGCGGCACGCATCCTGCCGCTGGTCAAGGGGGCCTACTCACTGGTCTTCATGGACGAGAACACCCTGTACGCGGCGCGTGACCCGCAGGGATTCCGGCCGCTCGTGCTCGGCCAGCTCGCCGCGGGCTGGGTGGTCGCGAGCGAGACCGCGGCGCTGGACATCGTGGGAGCCACGTTCGTGCGCGAGGTCCGGCCGGGCGAGCTGATCTCGCTGGACGAGCGGGGCGTCCGGTCACGGATCTTCGCGCTCGCCGCGCCGAAGGTCTGCCTGTTCGAGTACGTCTACCTGGCCAGGCCGGACACGACGATCGGTGGCCGCGGCCTGCACGCCACCCGGGTGCAGATCGGGCGGACGCTGGCGCGCGAGCACCCGGCAGCCGCCGACCTGGTGATCCCGGTGCCCGAGTCGGGAACCCCGGCGGCGATCGGGTACGCGGAGGCCAGCGGCATCCCGTACGGCCAGGGCCTGGTGAAGAACTCGTACGTCGGCCGGACCTTCATCCAGCCGAGCCAGACGATCAGGCAGCGCGGCATCAAGCTGAAGCTGAATCCGCTCCGCGACGTCATCGCGGGCAAGCGGATCGTCGTCGTCGATGACTCGATCGTGCGAGGAAACACGCAGCAGGCGATCGTGGCCATGCTGCGCGAGGCGGGCGCCCTGCAGGTGCACGTGCGGATCGCCTCGCCGCCGGTGAAGTGGCCTTGTTTCTACGGCATCGATTTCGCGACGCGCGATGAGCTCATCGCCGGCAGCTGCTCGGTCGCCGAGATCTGCAAGGCGATCGGCGCCGACTCACTGGGCTACGTCTCGCTCGACGGGCTCGTGGCGGCGACGGAGCAGCCGGCCGGGTCACTGTGCCGCGCCTGCTTCGACGGCCAGTACCCGGTTCCGGTTCCGGACAGCGATCAGGGCAAGACCGTCCTTGAGACGGCAGCAAGCCGATAAGCCGGTGCGCGCCATAGCACGCACCGGCTTCGGCTACTGACAGCGGCTGCGGTTACCGGCAGAACCTAGGACTTCGACCAGGCGTCTTCGTCGTCTTCGTCGTCCTCGTCACCGGTGTACTCGTCGGCAGCATCGTCGTCGTCGTAGGCAGCGTACGGGTCGTTCTGGTCCCCGCCACGCTGGTCCGATCCGACGCCCAGCTCCTCACGCAGCCGGTCAAGGTCCGTGCCGCCGCTGTTGTACTTGAGCTGGCGAGCAACCTTAACCTGCTTGGCCTTGGCTCGGCCGCGCCCCATTGGCTCGACCCCCTCGAACGTCCGGAGCCGTGCGGCCCCACGATGCTTATGCCGCTGGCTTTCTGCGCGAGCACAGTGCCTGCCGTGCGGCCTGCCTGTGACACACACATAATCGCCGTAGATCCCCCTCGGGGAACTCGGCGCTTGCCAGCTTCCGTACAGGTATAACCGTACCCGGTTTGCGGCCCTCATGACTACGCCGATCCGCTGTCACACCCTAGTCACGTAGCGCGTTCACAGCGGTATCAGTGGCGGCAGGGTCTGAGTGGGTACGGATTCCTGTCCTGTGATCGTGGTGAACAAGGGGAGGTGTGTGGTTATTTCCTGATTCGATCTGGGTAGATTACGTTCGGTGTCTACGGGGCTACAGCTTCTGAGGTCGCGCTCTCCGCCTGGGGAGGCGCGACTGAGCCGTGCTCGCCAAGACGCTCGGGCAGTATTTCCGAATCTGGCCCGATGCGACGATAAGTATCGCTAGAATCACGGTGAGTGACACCGATCCAAGGAGCAACGGGGCATCCCACGACAGAAACTTCGCGCCGGGTGGTCGACTTGTCACCGCTGGTGATGGCAATATGGTCCCTGTAGGCCATATGAGGACATCAACGACAAGCTCCTTACGGAGCATCATGGCCAGACAACAACAACACGAGGATCGCTACACCGGTCCAGGAGGAGAGGCCGCACCAATGTCCGCACGTACGCCAGAGGCTGAGCCGCTGTTGACTCCCGCGGAGGTCGCCACGATGTTTCGTGTCGACCCGAAGACGGTCACGCGCTGGGCGAAGGCAGGCAAGTTGACATCCATCCGCACGCTGGGGGGGCACCGGCGCTACCGGGAGACCGAGGTTCGTGCTCTGCTCGCGGGGATACCGCAGCAGCGTTCTGAGTAGTACCCCGCGAAAGGAGCGGGCCGGGAGCACGGCGTCTACTCGCAATGCGCCCCGGGTCATGCTCCCGGCGGAGCTCGTCCGGTGGAAATGGGGGGTCGGCCCCAGTGGGCGGGGAGAGATCGCACCGTCGTTACTGACGTACCGCGTTCGTGCTCCCATCCCGCTGGGGCCGGTCTGGATCGTGTCCGGGCTTTAAAAATTCAGGGGAGGGTGCACCATGCGTGATCCAGAGCAGGTCGCGCGCGCGCAGCACGCAGCTGCGCGTTTGGAAACGGCATGGGAGCGCTGGAGAGCGCTCCAGGGTATGGCGGACACGCCGGCCCAGCCTGTGGTCGGGTATGTGGGCTACGCGCTCAAAGAGCCATGGGGCCAGCCGCGTGCAGTTATCGGGTTCAGCGCCGATGAGGCGGAGCGACTCGCAGAATTCCTCGAGCACGACAATCTCGATCCGCGGCAGCGAGCCCAGCTGTCGCAGCTGTCCCAGTCGCTGGCAGCGGCCCACCAGCCGATGTCGCAGCGATCGGCGACCGGTCCGCAGCCGACGTTCACGCCACAGCCGTCGTTCGCCGCGCAGCAGGCCGCTCCGGTGGCGATGGTGCCGCCGCAGCAGGTCCCGCCCGCGGCGGCTGCGGTCGCCCCGCCGGCCGCCCAGCGGCAGTCAGCGGAGCGGCAGCCAGTGGAGCGGCAGCCAGTGGAGCGGCAGCCGGCGGAGCGGCAGCTAGTGGAGGTGCAGCCGGCGGAGCGGCGGCCAGTGGAGGTGCAGTCGGCGGAGCGGCAGCCAGTGGAGCGGCAGGCGCCCGCAGCGGCCGAGCCTTCCCTAGCGGCCTCTCCTCTCTCAGCGGCCTCTCCTCCCTCGCCTCCTCCCTCGCCTCCTCCCTCGCCGGGTGTGGCTGCTGTGCCTACCGCACCCGCTGTGTCTGCTGTAGCCGCTGCGCCTGTCCCGCCTGGTATGCCTGCCCCGCAGCCGCGGGTCAGCCAGGAGGACACGGCGACTGTCGGCGAGCCTCCGGCCGAGCCCCCGATCGAGCCGGCGGAGCAGCCCGCAGCGCAGCCGCAGGTCGCGGTGACAGACGGGGCGACCGTGCCCGCTCAGGCAGCTGGCGCGGACGATCAGCCAGCCGCGCCCGCCCAGGCGGCCCGCGGTCGCAGAAAGCAGCCGTTCCCGCAGATCCGCTCCCGCTCGTCGAGCTAAGCGTCGCCGCGAGAGCTTCGTTACGAGCCAGTTATGGGGTTCCCAGCGTCGCCCCAGCTTCTTATCAGGAACTGGTGCCAGACTGGGCAAGCAGGGGTCGATCTAGCTACCCCTCCCATGAACGTCTGGGCTCGGGACGGCCAGGCCCCGGTCCGAGCCCAGACTTTCTTTTTGCCTTTTCGCGGTCTTCGCGGTCTTCGCGCTCTCGGCGGCGATCCGCGTCAGCTGGCCGGCGTGTCCACGCTCGCGGGCGCAGCGCCTACCTCCGCCGTGCAGTACATGCAGCGCGACGCCGCGATCGGAATCATGCTTAGGCACTCAGGGCAGGCGCGCTCGGTCGCCGCCTGATTGCGGTTCATCCGGGCCGTGATCTTCGCCATAGGGGCGACGATCAGGAAGTAGATGACGGCCGCCATGATCAGGAATGCCAGCAGGGCGTTGATGAACGCGCCATACAAGAACTCGCTGTGGTTGACCGTGAACTTGAGATCGGAGAAATTCGGCTTCCCGCCGATCGCCGCGATCAGCGGCGTGATGAAGTCGGCGACGAGTGCCGTCACCAGGGCAGTGAACGCGGTGCCGATGACCACCGCTATCGCCAGCCCGAGGACGTTGCCCTTGGCGATGAAGTCCCTGAAACCCTTCACGAATCCGACCCCCATGGTGAGAACTGAATGTCGGCGACCCCGTCCCCGGCCGCTGTAGCGGAGGATATCGAGCACACCCGGGCTGGCGTAACTATCTCGCAACCTTATTGCGGTCGGTGACTATCCGGCTGCGCAGTGCGGTGCCGTGCCTCCGCGCTGGCGCATGTCACCCGCCTGAATATCCTTTCCAGGATGGGGAGACCTGGCATGACTACGGGCGTAAGCCGCACCCGCGGCCCATCGCCCGGATACCGCCCCCGGACCCGGAGTCAGCAAGCCAGCCAGCCGCCATCGCGCCGCGTGGAGTTCATGTTCCTGCCCGGACTCGACTTCGTGGTCGAAGCGGAGCTGCGCGAGCGGCTGACGGGCGTCCGCAGAGTGCACGCCGTGCACGGGCGCTCGGACGCGATCGCGGCCGACTACTCGGGTCCGTGGGAGTCCCTGCTCAGCCTGCGGACGATCGTCGCGCCCTTCCTCGTGCTCAGCTTCCCGGCCCCGCGGCCGGGCTCGCTGGTCAGCGGCGAGTACTTCCCCGAGATCGAGGCGGCCGCGGATCTCGTAGCGCGCCTGAACGCGCCGCCACCCCGGACATTCCGCTTTGACGCGGCGGGCAGCGCATCCGCTGGCTACCGCAAGCTCGCCGCCAGGCTCGAGGATGCCACTGGCCTGACATACGACGATGAGGAAGGCGACCTCGTCCTGCGCTTCAGGCGGGCTGTCGATTCTGCGGCGGGCTGGGATGTCCTAGTCCGCCTGTGCACCAGGCCGCTGTCGCGCCGCCCCTGGCGCGTGCACAACTTCCCGGGAGCGGCCAACGCCTGCGTGGCCGCCGCCATGACCAGGCTGGTCGGCCCGGCGCCGTCACAGCGGTTCGCCAACCTCATGTGCGGATCCGGCACCCTGCTGATCGAACGGCTGCTGTCCGGCCCCGCTCTCGTCGCTGTCGCAGTCGACAACGACGAGGACGCCCTCGCGGCATGCGCCGGTAACCTCTCGGCCGCTGGCCTGCGCGACCAGGCCAGGCTCGTCCGCGCGGACATCGCCGAGGACGCATGGGCTGCCGACGGGCCGTTCGACGTGATCATGGCCGACCCGCCATGGGGAACGCTGACCGGCAGCCATGACACCAGCGAGTCCGTGCACATGGCGCTGCTCGAACGGGCGTACGCGGCCGCCGCCCCCGGTGCCCGTCTCGCCGTCCTCACCCATGAGATCCGCATCATGGAACGCTGCCTGCGGCAGGCAGGGCGACTGTGGACCGAGTATCAAGCCGTCCGGGTATTCCAGAAAGGGCATCACCCGCGTATATACGTCCTGACCAGGAAGTGACCCGCGGCACTGCCACCTCGCGATGCGGGCAAATCAGCCAGCCGAATTGCCCGTCGGTCGCTAGAATTGCGCACCACCTCCGCCGCCGGTTCGCACGCGTTCCGGCGGAGCGGGACACAAGAAGTCGGCCAGGCCCGCACGGTGACTTCCGTGAGCGATCACGATCAATTGAGAAGAGGTAGGGGGAGTCTCATGAGGCGATTGTGCGTGCTCATCGCTGCCGTGCTTGGCGTCAGCCTGGCGTCGGCCTGTTCATCGTCGGCGCCGCCGACGGCTGCCGATTTCTGCCAGACGCTGGCTCAGCAGAAGGCCAAGTACCTGAGCACATACGGACAGGCTTCCGGCACCAATCCCCTGGAAGACCTGGTTGAGGCCATCTCGGCCATCGGGCAGTGGGTTCCGATCTTCGAGGCGCTCCAGCAGAACTCTCCGCCAAGCATCGAGCCCCAGGTCGCGAACATCGTGAATGCGCTGAAGGAAGAGCAGCAGGAGGCCGGCAACGCTTCGTCGAACCCGCTGAGCGCAATCTTCTCCAGCCTGATGACCGGCATCGAATCGTCAGGCTCATGGCAGCAGGTCAGCGAATACGCCGCCGCGAACTGCGGATCCGCCGGCGTTCAGGACTAGCGCCTGCCGCGAGCCTCTTCCACGCCGCCTTGCTTCAGTCCCGCCCACAGGTTAAGCGCGGCCAGCCCGCACGCCGAAGACCCCTGCGCAATTGCGCGAGACGTTTCCGCGGAAACCATCGCAACAGGAAGCTTGTCAAGCCAGCGGCTTGAAGGTTACTGCGCTGCTGGTCATAGGAGCTGAGGTTGTCGCGGAGGAGGAGTGTCACGGATAGTGAGGGCCGGGCGGGATTCTGTGAGGCTGGCTGAGGGCCGGCGGGCCGCAGCTGCCGGCTGGGGTGTCCTGCATGGTTTGCGGTTGTCCGTCTCTGGCGTGCGGTGTCCGGCCGCAACCTGCGTCCCTACGTAGCCTCAACCGGGTTCTCCCTGGTGCCGCCGGGGGCGGCCCGGGTCCCGACAGCGCGCAACCGGGTTCGTGCAGGGTGCGGCGGGACTGCCCATGGTTTCCGGCGAGCTCTGCGCTCCACGTCGGTTCGGGCTCGTCCCGCACTCCGGGAAGGTTCTCGCAGGCTGCCGCGCGGGCTGCCTGCCGGGGTGCTATCTCATGCGGCCACCGCGGTCACGGCAGGGCCGGCGGTGATCTGGCCGGCGGCGATGCGCGCGTCCCACGCCTGCCCGGTGGTGACGACGGCCCATAGCCAGCGCAGCAGCGCGGCGGCGCACGCGGTGCGGGCCTGCCCGTCAGCGAGCCGGTTCGCATCGCGGCCGGTCAGGTGCCCGTACTTGGCGGCCAGGACCGCGTTGTGGCGCAGCGCGCCCCACACCGCGCGCCAGGCCGCGGCACGC
>JASHXJ010000251.1 GCA_030043595.1 Trebonia sp. | reverse complement strand
GCCTCGGACACAACCGGGGCGGCGGACGCGGGCAGGCGCCAGGATACCGGCAGGGTGTGCACGGGGAGCTGCGGGTTGTGGTTGAGCAGCACCGCCACCGCGCTGGACATCGGGTCCCAGGACAGGCCGGTCCAGCGTTCGGTCTCCACGGCGGAGAACGGGTCGAGCTGGCCGGGGTCGCCGACGAACAGGGCCTTCTCGAACAGCCCGGCGATGCGAAGCAGCAGGTCGGAACGCATCTGGTAGGCCTCATCGATGATCGCCCACGGCCAGCCTGTGCCGTCGGTCACCGTGGCCCACTTGGCCGCCGTGGCGAGCACGACGGTGCATCCAGCAAGCTCGGGCATGGCAGTGTCGGCGCGGACGCTGCCGTGCCGCGCCACCCGCTCCGTTGGCGTGTACCCGTGCGCGCTGAGCCGACCGACCGGCAAGCCGGGGTGCTCGCGGACGAGCCGGTCGACGAGGTCGTCGACCTGCTCGTTGGTCTGGCCGACGACCATGACCCGCTCCCCCGCCGCAGCGAGCTCGGCGGCGGCGCGGACGACCAGTGTGGACTTGCCCGCACCCGGCGGCGAGTCCACCACGACGCCACGCTCGGCCGTCGCCATGTCGGCGAGGATGCGTCCGGTGGCCTGCCTGGCCAGCTCCTCGGCCTCGGACCGGCTCATGACCACTCCTCCGTCGCGTCCTCGTCCTTCGGCACGTAGGCCGACGGAGGCCCGCCGTGCGTCCACGGGGTGTCCGCGATCTCCGGGAAGGTCGGGACGGGCTGGAAGTCGTCCCGCAGCGTGGTGTAAGTGACCGTCTCGCCGACCGCGGGCACGCTGCCCTGCGGCGGGACCAGCGAATGGCCCATGCCGCCCTCGAGCTCGAGAACCACCCGGGTATCCGGGCCGTCGTCCGTCACGGCGACGACCACCGCGTTCTGCTTCGGACGGGTCGAAGAGACCAGCTTGACGCCGGGCTCGGCGACAACCTCATCACCGGTCGCCACAGTGATCCGCGGTCGGAGCTTGGCACGCTTGCCGCTTGTGTCGAGCCGGTCCGGCTGCGCGTCCACCACGACCCCGGCGAAGGCCTCGCCGGTCAGCCGGTACTCGGCCAGCACCAGCGGGTCGTCGAAGGCGCGCTGCACCGCGAGGCGCTGCGCGTCGCGCTCAAGGATGGCCAGTTTCCTGGCCGCCGGGACGGCGCCGTCCCGGCGCGGGGCCGGCGCGCCGCCCTCGCGCAGCCATCTCACGTGACCGGTGAAGGCCCGCCGGTCGGCCTGCCAGCGGTCCTGCACGTGACCGCCCGGAGGCAGCACGCGCAGCAGGCCGACCGCCCGCCACATCAGCTCCCAGGTCGGCTCGAGCTGCGTCCTCAGCGCCGCCTCCATTGCCAGCTGCGCGCGGTGCAGCGCCGCTCCATCGCCACTCGCCCGCGCCGTGCGGATCGCGGCGATCCGCACGGCGAGCACCTCGTTGTCGAAGCTCGGGTCGGTCGCCGGTCCGGCCGGCGGACAGCGTACCGGGTCCTCCGCCGCCCGGGCGGCCGCCGCGCCGGTCATGCCCGGCGGAGGGTCGATCCAGCCGAGCAGGGACGCCAGGCTGGCGTCTTCAGTCGCCGACTGACCGGTCGCCCAGTGGTCGGCCAGGACCGCCGTCATGGACAGGAGCAGGGCTGAGGCAGGAGCCTCGCATCGTTCGGAATAAAAATTAAGCCACCGGCCCAGCAAGGGAACGGTGTGCCTGACCGCGTACTCGCCCTCGGTCCGGCGGAACCGGGTGGAGCGGCTGAGCAGGCGGGTAAAGGAGACGCCGCCGTCGTTCGGCACCAGGAGCTGCGGGGCATCGGGATAAGGGCCCTCGGATGGCGGATCTGCCGTCGTGTAGCTGTCGATGTAGCCGAGCACGACATCGGCGAGGTCGGCGGCGAAGTCGAATCGCTGAGTCCGGTCACGAGGCTCGTAGACGGTCAGCATGCGCGGCTTGTCGCGGTCGTCGCCGACCATCGCGGCGAGCGGGGCGCATGCCTCGCCGGCGAGCTGGAGCGGGATGAGCACCAGCGGGCGGTCGCAGAGGTGCACGTGGCGGACGGTGCGGATGGGCTGGGCGCGTCCTGTTTCGGCGGCCAGCGCGCGGGCTAGCGCGGTCAGCAGCGTCATAGCAGCGCGGCCCTGATGCCGGCCGCCCTGATGAGCTGGGCGGCTACCTCTTCCGTTTCTGGCGGCGGGGCAGCACCGCGGGCCAGGTCGAGCACGGTCCGCACGTACTCGATGCCGCCGAGTTCCTCGCGTACGGGCTTGCCGAGCGCGGCGGTGGTGCCATGCGCCTCGTCCCGGCACAGGTAGCACAGCTCGCAGGTGCTCAGGCACTCGGGGGCGTAGTTCGCCGGCACCTGGCGGATCGCGGCTTCGACCTCTCGTGCGGGGCGCCTCGGGATTCCGTTCTCGTCCGCCTCCAGGTCGAAGGTCAGGTCATCGGGGCAGCAGCCGAGCAGGTCCTCGATGCGGGCGATCCTGCTGAGCTGGCGCTTGACGACCGTAAGCTGTCTGCGCACGTCGACGGGAGTCGCGACTGGCTTGCTGGAGAAGTTCTCCGGACAGACGAGGATCGTCTCGTCGTGGACCTTATGCTCGCCGAGGAGGTCGCGGAGGGCCAGCACGTAGACCGCGGACTGGATTGCGGCGGCCGCGACCTTGGCCGGGTCGGCCTGGCCGTCGATCACCGCGAAGCTCTTGATCTCGACCACGTGGCATTTGCCGTGCAGCTGGAACGCGATCAGGTCGGGCTCCAGGTAGGCGTGCCTGCCCCCGACGCGCAGCCGCAGCAGCGGGTGGTCGAACATCGTGCCCTGTTTCTCGTCCACTGTGGTGAGCAGGCGTTTCGTGCGTGCGTGGCGCACTTCACTGGTCTCGTTGCCGCCAACGTCGCCCAGGTCGGAGTAGTGCGCCTCCGTTATGTCCAGGCGCAGTTGCTCGCGGAGCAGGCTGAGCAGCTGTGCCGCGCCGTTCTCCTTGACCTGTGCCTCGAACGCGTTGCCCCGGACGATCGCGAACTGCGACTGGCCGAACGGGGCGGGGTAGCCCGTGTAGGCTGCCAGCTTCTGCTTGTCGGCGCCGGCCGCGTCCATCAGGGCGCGCCTGCCGCACCCGGGGTTCGTCGCCAGCGCCGAGATCGTGCGCGCGTTGTGGTTACGGGGCATGGCCCGGCCGCGCAGCTTCTGCAGCCTCGCTTCCGTCGGGTCCACCTACGCCTCCTGGTCGGCCGCTGGCCGGAATGACCTGGTACCGAACAACTGCTCCGTGTCGGCGAGCTGGTGGCGTGCCCGGGCCGCCGCCTCCCGCCGCGTCCTGGTGTCCGCGTCCTTGTGCACGCTCAGTTCTGCCTCGGCCGCTTGCCTTACTGCCTCCGGCTGGATGTGACTGGCATCCGCCGCAGCGCCCGGGATGCTGGCGGCGAAGCGCCACAGCAGCCGGCGGGCCGCGGGCACCGGGGCCGGGATGCGCTCGATCGCCTCGGCGATCCGGATGGCCGCCTGGAGGAAATCGACGCGCGGGGAGAGCGAGCCGATGACACGGCGCTCCATCGGCCAGGTGGAAACGGCGAGCAGGCCGCGAGACGGGCTGAGAAAGTCAGCGGCGAGGGCGGCGCAGATGTAATAGGGCCGGGCGAACGGAGCGGCGCGGAACGAGCGTTCTTCGTCCCGCCGCAGGCTGGTCACACGGGTCGTCGGGAAGGTCGTCGCGAAGAACGCTTCGTGCACGGTGGCGATGAGTTTCGGGGCGGCCGGAACCTGCAGCAGGCTGAGCGCCTCGTGGACCTGCTCGCGAAGCGGCAGCAGCGGTCCCGTCTGTTCTGGTGTCGCGGTGCGTCCCGCGTTCCCGGCGCTTTGCCGGCTGTGCGGGCTTTGCGCGCTTTGCGTGATGCCGGCGTCCTCGGCCTCGGCGAGCACATCCTCCCACGCCTGCTCGGCCCGCTTGAGCTCGGCGCGAAGCGTCTTGGCGCGCGCCTTATCGCCGGCCAGAACCGCCTCGCGTACAGCGACGCGCAGCTGGCCGATGCGGCGCTCAAGCGCTTCGACGGTCTCTGCCCCCTCTGTCACCTCTGCCACAGGCGAGAACTTAGCAGAGTCCGGCTTATTCCAGCAAGTTCCAGTATTGCGTGCTCTGGATTTAACTGGTGCTGAAGTCAGAGGGAACGCATAGCGGTGCGCAGCGTATCGTGTGCCGTCCGTCAATATTCTGTTGCGCATGCTCCAGAAGGCCATGTCGCTCGCCCACCTGGACTTCGCGCCGAACCATCTGCAGCCATCCGGCTGGCGAGTGGCCCTGGCGACGGTCGTGTCGATCGCCGGCTCGCTGCTGGCCGACGCTCTCCTGGTCGTCATCGCCCAGGCCGTCTTCCCCAGCACAAGGGGCTACCCGCACTTCCAGTTCGGCGACTACGCCAGGCTGACGGTCATCGGCGTGATCATCGCCTGCATCGCGTGGCCGATCACCACCCGGGTCACATCGCAGCCGCGGTGGATGTTCCTCCGGATGGCCGTCCTCGTCACGCTCGTGCTCTGGCTGCCTGACCTGTACATCGTGATCAAGGGGCAGCCAGTCAAGGCGGTCGCGTTCCTGTTCATGATGCACCTGGCGATCGCGCTGGTCACCTACAACGCACTGGTGCGCCTTGCGCCAGTCCGGCCGCTGCGCCACCCCAGCCACCGGCGCGCGCAGCCAGTCCGGCGGTAACGTACACTTACGGGTGCGTGTGTCGCTCGGTGAGCGGATCGGTCTCCACGGACGTGGCGCTCAAGACAACGTGACCATCGGAGTCAACGCGACCACCTGAGTCCCTGGAGACGATTTCCTTGACTGCCATGCCCGCAGAGAAGTCTGCCGTGCTCCCGCGCGATGCCACATTCGCGTCCCTCGGTGTACCCGCTGCGCTGATTACCATCCTTGACGGCGACGGCATCACCGTGCCGTTCCCGATCCAGGCCGCGGTGCTGCCCGACGGGCTGGCCGGCCGCGACATCCTGGGCCGTGCCAAGACCGGCTCAGGCAAGACACTCGGGTTCTCGTTGCCGATGGTCGCCCGGCTGGCAGGCGGGCAGACCGCTGCGGGCCGTCCGCGCGGCCTGGTGCTGGTGCCCACCCGCGAGCTGGCCACCCAGGTGCAGAAGGTGCTGACGCCGCTCGCCCAGGCGATGGGGCTGCGGGTCGCGACCGTGTACGGCGGCGTCTCTTACCGTCCGCAGATAACGGCGCTCCAGCGCCGCACTGACGTGCTTGTCGCCTGCCCAGGGCGCCTCGCCGACCTGATCGGGCAGGGTTACTGCGACCTCGGCGACGTCGAGGTAACCGTGATCGACGAGGCGGACCAGATGGCCGACCTCGGGTTCCTGCCGATTGTCCGGAGGCTGCTTGAGGCAACGCCGTCCGACGGTCAGCGGCTGCTGTTCTCCGCGACGCTGGACAGCGCGATCGACGTGCTCGCCCGGCGCTTCCTCACCGATCCGGCGCAGCACTCGGTGGACGAGAACTCCACCCCCGCCGAGATCGAGCACCACGTGATCACCATCGACCCGGCGCACCGGATCGAGGTCGTCGCGGCGCTGGCAGGCGGCGACAAGCGATCGCTGGTCTTCACCCGTACCAAGCACGGCGCGGAGCGACTGGCCCGCCAGCTCACCGCCGTCGGAATCCCCGCCGCCGAACTGCACGGGAACCTCGCCCAGGGGGCCCGCTCGCGGAACCTGGCGGCGTTCGGGTCGGGGGCTGTGCGAGTCATGGTCGCGACCGACATCGCGTCGCGCGGCATCCACGTGGACGGCATCGACCTGGTGATCCACGCCGACCCGCCGGCCGAGCACAAGGCCTACGTGCACCGCTCGGGCCGGACCGCGCGGGGCGGCGCGGACGGGGTCGTGGTCACCATGCAGACCGCCGCGCAGGCCCGGGAGGTCCGCAACCTCATGCGCCAGGCAGGCGTGACGCCGCACCAGGCCATGGCGGAGCCGGACTCGGAGGTGCTGCGCGAGATCGCCGGGCCGCCGGTGCCCCGGGTAACGCTGGTTTCCTCCGTGACGGATCTCGTCAAGCCCGAGGACCGGCTGTCCAGCCGGTCCGGCGCGGGCGCGGCGGGTGCGAGGAGCGCGGGTGCGGGCAGGCCGTGGCGGCGCGGGACGCGCACGGGCTCGGAGCGGCCGCGTTCTGACCGGCCTCGGCGGGAACGCCCGCGTTCGTCGCGCACGGAGCTGTCACGTTCCGAG
>JASHXJ010000250.1 GCA_030043595.1 Trebonia sp. | reverse complement strand
CGGCACCTGGACAACCTCATCGCCGAGGGCATGATCGAGACACGCACCGCCCGCACCTACGGCAATCGCGGCCGGGGACGGCCGGCCAAGCTGTTCGTCATCACTGACGCCGGGCGAAGCGCCTTCGAGCACGCCTACGACGACCTGGCGACCAGCGCGCTGCGGTTCGTCGCCGAGCGGATGGGGCAGCAGGCTGTCGCCGAGTTCGCCCGGCAGCAGGTCAGCGAGCTCGAGCGGCGCTACGCGACGGTTGTCACGGGCGACCTGCACGTCCGGGTGCAGGCGCTGGCCGATGCGCTGTCCGCGGACGGGTACGCCGCGTCGGCGGGCCCGGCGCCGGCGATCGGCTCGGCAGCGGCGGCTGGCGAGCAGATCTGCCAGCACCACTGCCCGGTCGCGCACGTCGCGGCCGAGTTCCCGCAGCTGTGCGAGGCGGAGACGGAGGCGTTCGGGCGGCTGCTCGGCACCCCGGTGCAGCGGCTGGCGACGATCGCGCACGGCGACGGGATCTGCACGACTCACGTCACGTGCACGGACGCGCGCACGCGTGACAGGAAAGGCAACGACACTGACACTACGGAGTCCGGAGGGCTCTCCTTATGACGACCACCGCGAATGACCAGCTCGAAGGGCTGGGCACGTACAAGTTCGGCTGGGCCGACCCCGATGTGGCTGGGGCGTCCGCCCGTCGCGGGCTGTCCGAAGAGGTGGTGCGCGACATCTCGGCGCGCAAGAACGAGCCGCAGTGGATGCTTGACCTGCGGCTGAAGGGCCTGAAGTACTTCGAGCGCAAGCCGCTGCCTGCCTGGGGCGCGGACCTGTCGGGCATCGACTTCGACAACATCAAGTACTTCGTCCGGTCGACGGAGAAGCAGGCCGCGAGCTGGGACGAGCTGCCCGCGGACATCAAGAACACCTACGACAAGCTGGGCATCCCCGAGGCGGAGAAGCAGCGGCTGATCGCGGGCGTGGCCGCGCAGTACGAGTCCGAGGTCGTCTACCACAAGATCCGCGAGGACCTCGAGGCCAAGGGCGTCATCTTCCTGGACACGGACACCGCGCTGAAGGAGCACCCGGACCTGTTCCGGGAGTACTACGGCACGGTGATCCCGGCCGGCGACAACAAGTTCGCCGCGCTGAACACGGCCGTGTGGTCGGGGGGCAGCTTCATCTACGTGCCGAAGGGCGTGCACGTCGAGATCCCGCTGCAGGCCTACTTCCGGATCAACACCGAGAACATGGGCCAGTTCGAGCGGACCCTCATCATCGTGGATGAAGGTGCGTACGTCCATTACGTGGAAGGCTGCACAGCCCCCATTTACAAGTCAGACAGCCCCCACTCCGCCGTCGTCGAGATCATCGTGAAGAAGGACGCCCGCTGCCGGTACACGACGATCCAGAACTGGTCAAACAACGTCTACAACCTGGTGACCAAGCGCGCGGTGGCGCAGCAGGGCGCGACGATGGAATGGATCGACGGCAACATCGGCTCCAAGGTGACGATGAAGTACCCGGCGGTCTACCTGATGGGCGAGCACGCCAAGGGCGAGACGCTGTCCGTGGCGTTCGCCGGCGCGGGCCAGCACCAGGACGCGGGCGCGAAGATGGTGCACTGCGCGCCGAACACCAGCTCCACCATCGTCTCCAAGTCCGTCGCCCGCGCGGGCGGCCGGACGTCCTACCGCGGCCTGGTCAACGTGCAGGAGGGCGCGGCGCGCTCCAAGTCCACGGTGAAGTGCGACGCGCTGCTCGTGGACACGATCAGCCGGTCCGACACCTACCCCTACAACGACATCCGCGAGGATGACGTCGAGATGGGGCACGAGGCCACGGTCTCGAAGATCTCGGAAGACCAGCTGTTCTACCTGATGAGCCGCGGCATGACCGAGGACGAGGCGATGGCGATGATCGTGCGCGGCTTCGTCGAGCCGATCGCCCGTGAGCTGCCGATGGAGTACGCACTCGAGCTGAACCGGCTGATCGAGCTGCAGATGGAAGGGGCGGTCGGCTGATGCCAGCCACTGTTGCCGGCCTGCACGCAACAACGTCGCAAGAGCCGGCCGATTTCGCCGTGCCGACGGGCCGCGAGGAGGAGTGGCGGTTCACCCCGCTGCGCCGCCTGCGCGGCCTGCACGCCGACGCCCCGCTGGGATCCGCAGGTGCGTCGGTGTCTGTCGATGCCGCTCCTGAAATCGACTGTTCAGAACGATCCCGGCCGGCTGCGGACAGCGCGTTTCTCCCGGTGGACCGGGTAAGCGCCCGCGCGTTCGCCGCTGCCCGGCACGCGACGGTGGTGACCGTCCCGAAGGAGACGGCGGCGTCCCGTGCCACCGTTGTCACGGTCCGCGGCAGCGGCGCTACCTCCGCCACGGCCGCCCACACGATCATCGACGTGCAGCCCTACGGCCGCGCCGTCGTGGTCATCGACCAGCGGGGGAGCGGCACGTTCGCCGACAACGTGGAGATCAGCGTCGCCGATGGCGGCGACCTCACCGTGGTCGCGGTCGCGGACTGGGACGACGACGCCGTGCAGGTCTCGCACCACCTGGCGACGCTCGGCCGGGACGCGCGGCTGAAGCACATCGCCGTTACCCTCGGCGGGTCCCTGGTCCGGCTGTCCCCGACGGTCCGCTACGCGGGCCCCGGCGGCGACGCCGAACTGTACGGCCTGTGCTTCGCCGACGCTGAGCAGCACCTGGAGCACCGGCTGTTCGTCGACCACGAGATGCCGAACTGCCGCAGCCGGGTCCGGTACAAGGGCGCGCTGCGCGGGGCGGGCGCGCACACCGTGTGGATCGGCGACGTGCTGATCCGCCCGCAGGCGACCGGCACCGACACCTACGAGTACAACAGGAACCTGGTGCTCACCGACGGGGCGCACGCCGACTCGGTGCCGAACCTTGAGATCCTCACCGGCGAGGTCATCGGCGCCGGGCACGCCAGCGCCAACGGGCGTCTTGACGACGAGCACCTGTTCTACCTGCAGGCCCGCGGCATACCGCTCGACGAGGCCCGCCGCCTCGTCATCCGCGGCTTCTTCGGCGAGCTGATCGCCCGGATCGGCGTCCCCGAGCTGGAGGAGCGCATCGCGGCGGAAATCGAGGCGGAGCTGTCATGAGCGAGCGCTGGCTGCGCGCCTGCGCCCTCGCCGACGTGGCCGACGGAGAGGCTCTCGCGGTCGAGCTGGCCGGACTGTCCGAGCCGGTCGCGATCGTCCGTACCAAGGGCGAGGTGTTCGCGATCAAGGACGTCTGCTCGCACGCCGAGGTCCCGCTGTCGGAAGGCGAGATCGACGGCTGCACGATCGAGTGCTGGCTGCACGGGTCCCGCTTCGACCTGCGCACAGGAAAGCCAACAGGCATGCCGGCGACCGAGCCGGTGCCCGTCTACCCAGTGAAAATCGAGGACGACGACGTCCTCGTCGCCGTAGAGGAGTCATGAGTGTCCACCCTTGAGGTCCGCGACCTGCACGTTTCCGTCGCCGAGGCTCAGTCGTCAAGCACGGGCGGGACGCTGCGCGAGATCCTGCGCGGCGTCAACCTGACGGTTGCCGACGGCGAAACGCACGCGATCATGGGACCGAACGGCTCCGGCAAGTCCACCCTGGCCTACGCGATCGCCGGCCATCCGAAGTACATCGTCACGCGGGGCAGCGTCCTGCTCGATGGCGAGGATGTCCTCACCATGACCGTGGACGCGCGCGCCCGGGCCGGGCTGTTCCTCGCGATGCAGTACCCGGT
>JASHXJ010000029.1 GCA_030043595.1 Trebonia sp. | reverse complement strand
CGCGGGGGGCAGCAAAGACAAATCCATGCGGCTGCGCATCTCGGGGATGATGTGGTGCTCCTCGATGGCGACGACGCGCATAGCGGCGGGCCTCCTTTGGTCGCTAGGCCAGCGTGGCGATGGCCTTGTGTACCGACGCGATGGCGCTGGCCCCTTCGCCGGTGGCTGCGGCGACCCGCTTCATCGAGCCGGAGTGGACGTCGCCGACCGCGAACACGCCCGGGATGCTGGTCTCGAACGGGAGCGGCCGCCGTCCCAGCGTGGTCCAGGCCGGTCCGAGGTCACCGTCGGTCAGCTGGACGTCGGTCCGGATGAAACCGTCGTCCCCGGTGGCGATCCCGGTCAGCCAGCTCGTGGCGGGCTCGGCGCCGATGAAGCAGAACAAGCCCGAGCACGGCTGGGCTTGCGCGGTGTCCGCCGTCCGGTCGGTGATGGTGACTTCCTCGAGGAAGTCACCGCCATCCAGCCGGGTGACCTCGCTGCGGCACCGCACCGTCACCCGCGGGTGGGCCAGCAGCCGGTCGACGAGATAGGCCGACATCTCGGTCGCGATGTCCGGGCCGCGGACGACCAGTGAGACCGCACTGCCTCGCCCGGCCAGGTACAGCGCCGCCTGACCCGCGGAGTTCGCGCCGCCGACCACCGTGACCGGGCTGCCCGCGCACCCCCGGGCTTCTAGTTCGGTGGCCGCGTAATAGATGCCGGCGCCCTCGAAGTCAGGCCAGCGTTCCAGCGGCAGTGCCCGGTAGCGGGCGCCGGTCGCGATGACGACGGCTTTGCTGTCAATGACCTCCCCGCCCTGCAGGTGCAGGCGGAGCAGGTCGGCCTTCCGGTCGGTATCGAGCTTGACCGCCTGGCACGGGCTGGCCAGCTGGGCTCCGAACTTCAGGGCCTGGAGCACGGCCCGGCCGGTCAGATCGGCGCCGGAAAGCCCGAACGGGAAGCCGAAGTAGTTCTCGATCCGCGAGCTTGCCGCGGCCTGCCCTCCGGTGCCGACGGCGTCCAGCAGCACGGTGTCCAGGCCCTCGGACGCCCCGTAAACCGCGGCCGCCAGGCCTGCCGGGCCCGCGCCGACGATCGTGACGTCAACCGGCCTGGTGGACGAACGACGGTAGCTGAGGCCAAGCCTTTCTGCCAGCCAGCCCGGCGTGGCCTGCTTCAGCGTGGCGCCAGACAGGACAACGGCGGGAAGGTCCTCCTCGGTCAGGCCGCAGGACTCCATCATCGCCCGGCCCGCGGGGGTGCCGGCGTCGAACCACAGGTGGATCAGGCGCTGACGTGCGGCGTATGTCCGCAGCGCCAGCGCCGCCGCCGACCTGTCGGTTCCGACGATCTCCACCGCCAGGGCGGCGGTGCTGCGCTGCAGCAGCTCCCGGCGGGCAATCAGCGCCTTGAAGACGATGTCGGACAGCTCCACGTCGTTGGCCATGAGCTGCCGCAGCCGCTCCGGCGACACCCGGTAGACCGTGCCGCCCTCCCGCACCCGGCACAGCAGGTAGACATTCTGCCCGGTCAGCAGGTTCAGCTCGCCGACAAAGCCACCCGCATCCACCGCCGCCACCGTCGCGGCGGGCGCGCCAGCGGTTTCCGTCCGGACAACCTCCACCGAACCCCGGTCGACCACGATCAGATCGAGGTCTTCGTCGCCCGGCCGGAACAGAACATCACCCCGATGAGTCTCGTGCGGCGTGCCGTAGGTCAGGAGCCGCGCGAACAGCTCATCGCTCAGCCGCGGCGATGCGACACTGGTCGGCACCAGCGGTTTGCCCGGCTGTCGGCGTGCGTGGCTGGCGCGCAGCCGATCCAGGTCATGCGGTGTGGCCCAGGCCACCGGTCTGGCCAGGCCGGGCTGACTGAACGCAGGGCCACGCGAGGCCCAGGGCGCGGCGGCGGTGCGCGATCGCTCATTCATCGCTGTCACGCTTTCAGCTCTCCGGCCGTCCGGTCAAACGCCTTGCAGCCGGCACAACCCCGAGCGCCGCAGGCGAAGGTGCTGCGTGCCGCGTTCGGAGCCTGAAGTTCCCCAGGCGGCCCCGGCAATCCGCCGTCCTGATAGCACCCCGGCTGATGACTTTCCGTAACAATCATGTAACCGGTGGTCAATCGGCGCATTCCCGGGAATCGTACCCTGATGAGGAAACTGAGGGCTTGCATCGCGGCCGCCAGCGTTCTCGCCGCCGGTGCGTGCAGCTCTGTCACCAGCACCCCGGTACCCGGCGCGAGCCATGCTCCCGCGCAGTCCTCCGCCTCCGCCACGCCGTCCGCCTCAGCCGCCGGCACATTGGTGCCGGTCCTGCACGTGGGCAAGCCGGTCACGTTCACCGACCCCCAGCTGTCCGGCGGGGCGCCCCGGCCGGAAAGGCAGACCTGGAAACTGACCAGCGTCAATTACATCTCCTACGCCGAGGCGTCAGCAGGGGGCACCGACGGGAACGTGGCTGCGCAACTCGGCTCGTCCCCGCTGCAGGCCGGATACAGGTACCTCGTGCTCGGCCTCATGATCATCGATGACGGGCCCTCCGGATTCGGCAGCAACGGCGGCGCCATGTGGACTCTGACGAACGCTGACTACGGGTGGGCTGAAGCTGACGGCGCGAGCGGCACGACGATGCCCTTCTGCATCTCCAGCCCGCCGCTGCCAGGGGACAGCACGGTGGCCGCACCCTATGTCTCTGACCTGTGCTCGGTGCAGAATCTCCAGCCGGGCCAGTCGGCCAGCGGGTACGTGATGTTCGCTGTCCCGGATGCCCCCGTGGCGGTCCCGGCGTTCGATCCGGACACAGATACCGCACTGCTCCTGATCGACCCGGCCGGCTTGGTGAAGGCCAGCGAAGTGCGAGTGTAGGGGCCGCAGCCGCGTTAAATCTTTTGCCGGCCTCTCCTGGCCGGGCTTACCATGAATTCATGATGTTCTGGCGGACGACCGAAGGCCACGGGTGCAATCACCCGTCCTCGCAGCCTGCCCTGAGCATCGGGATGGTTCCCGGATGAGACCGGAAGGTCACTGACCGGGAACCGCCCGCGGGGAAACCCCAGCGGGCGGTTTTCATTTGCATAGGGATGACCCAGCGGCTAGGGAGCCGGTCTCCAGAACCGGCTGAATCACCCATGGTCTGTGGGTGATGATCGCTGCCCGTCAAGCAGCGGGACAGAGTTCGAATCTCCATGGGATCACAGCGGGTTGGAGGAGTTCGGTTACCTCGCCTGGCCCATAACCAGGAGGCCGTGGGTTCAAATCCCACACCCGCCACTCAATCTCGCGTGGTCCAACCAGGCAGGACGGCGCACTGTTAATGCGCACGGTGAAGGTTCGAATCCTTCCGCGAGAGCACTGTTCGGGGTTGCGGCTGGCTGGCTTCTCACGCTAAGGACATACCTGAACGCCGGTTCTAGCCCATGTGCGGGTAACGGTAGTCCGTGGGCGGGACGAACGTCTCCTTGATCGAGCGGGCGGAGACCCAGCGGATCAGGTTGAAGACAGAACCGGCCTTGTCGTCGGTGCCGCTGGCCCTGGCACCGCCGAACGGCTGCTGGCCGACCACCGCGCCGGTTGGCTTGTCGTTGATGTAGAAGTTCCCGGCGGAGTAGCGCAGCCGGTCCGTCGCCTCGGCGATCGCGGCGCGGTCCGTCGCGAGGATCGAACCGGTCAGCGCGTAGGCGGCCGCGTTCGCGGCCTGGCCGAGCATCGCGCCGTATGCCGCGTCGTCGTAGACGTACACCGCCAGTATCGGGCCGAAGTACTCGGCGGTGAACACCTCGTCGCCGGGATCGTCGCAGACCAGCACCGTCGGCGACACGAAGTACCCCGCCGAGTCGTCGATCGAGCCGCCGGTCAGGAACTGCACACCCGGCCGAGACCGGGCGCGGTCGAAGGCGCCGCGGTGCTTCTCAACCGCCCGCGCGTCGATCACGGCCCCGCCGAACAGCGACAGGTCCTCCGACACGTCCCCGAACGCGAGCGACCGCACCGTCGCGGCAAGCTCTTCCCTGACGGGCTCCCACAGCGAGCGCGGCACGTACGCGCGAGAGGCGGCCGAGCACTTCTGGCCCTGGTACTCGAACGCGCCGCGGACCAGGGTGGTGACGATCGACGCGCGGTCGGCGGACGGATGGACGATCACGAAGTCCTTGCCGCCGGTCTCCCCCACAAGACGCGGATAGTCACGGAATCTCGTGATATTTTCCCCGACCGTTCGCCACAGGTGCTGGAACGTGGCCGTCGACCCGGTGAAGTGGATGCCCGCCAGGTCGGGGTGTGACAGCGCCACCCGCGACACCGCCGCGCCATCGCCGGTCACCATGTTGATCACGCCTGGCGGCAGTCCCGCCGTCTCGAGCAGCCGCATCGTGTAATGCGCGGAAAGCTGCTGCGTGGGCGACGGCTTCCATACGACGACGTTGCCAAGCAGCGCGGGCGCGGTCGGCAGGTTCCCCGCGATCGACGTGAAGTTGAACGGGGTGATCGCGAGCACGAACCCCTCGAGCGGCCGGTACTCCATGCGATTCCATGTGCCGGCGGCGGACTCGGGCTGCTCGGCAAGCAGCTGCCGCGCGAAGGCGACGTTGTACCGCCAGAAGTCGATCATCTCGCACGCGGCGTCGATCTCCGCCTGGAACACCGACTTGGACTGGCCGAGGATGGTCGCGGCGTTCAGCGTGGCACGCCACGGCCCCGCGAGCAGGTCGGCCGCCTTGAGGAAGACAGCGGCGCGATCGCTGAACGACAGGGCGCGCCAGCCGCGAGCGGCGGTGCCGGCGGCCGAGATCGCGGCGACAACGTCGGCGTCGGTCGCGTTGCCGAACTCGCCCAGCACGCGCCGGTGGTTGTGCGGCTGCACTACCGGCACTCTTTCGCCCGAGCCCAGCACCGCGCGGCCGCCGATTGTCATCGTCAGCTCGGCCTGCTGCCCGGCGAGCTCCTTGATCTTCGCTTCGAGGACGGAACGCTCGGTACTGTCCGGCTGGTACTGCCGTACCGGCTCGTTGTACGGCGGGGGAACCCTGGTTACGGCGTCCATGACCGGTGCCTTCCCCGTAGTCGAAGGGAGGTAACTCAGCAAGCGTCAGGCAGCTCCTGCGTGGCGTACCAGGCCAGCTCGTGACCTTCCGCGCCGTCGACCGTGAACTCCGCGTCCTCGTCGCCCGCGTCCGCGGCGCCGATGGCCTCCGCCGCGGCGGCTACGTCGGCGGCGGCCTCCGCCGCGTCGATGTGGCCAGATGCCACCGCGTCGATCGCGACCGGGATCTTGACAAGCACCGCCGCGGGTTCGTCGTCGTACGCGGTCCAGCTCACCTGCTGGTCCGGGACGTCTGCCGCGAGCACCACGCGCCGCCGTGGCGCGTCCGGTTCGCTGGCCAGCAGCCGCAGCGACTGCCGGGCCGCCGCCAGCATGGCCACGTACTCGAGTTCCTCGTCGTCGCCGCTCGCGTAGGCCTCACGCAGCGCCGGGGTGACCGCGAACGCCTGCAACGGCGGGGGGCCGACCTCGCCGTGCTTGAGGGTGTCAGCGAGCGCCGGAAGGGTGGAGGGCAGGTATACCCGCATGGGGCCTCATGGTAGCGAGCGCGGGCCGCCAACGGCGGCAACCACCGTGGCAACGGCATCGCCGATCGGTACGTGCTCCCACAGCCGCACCACCGTCCAGCCAGCGTCGGTGAGGGCGGCGTCGGCGGCCCGGTCCCGCTCGACGTTCTTGTTGAGCTTCGGTGACCAGTACCACTCGTTGTTCTTCGGCTGCGTGCCGTGCTCAGGGCAGGCGTGCCAGAAGCAGCCGTCGACGAATACCGCCACCTTGCGCGCGGTGAAGGCGATGTCCGGCCGGACCCGCCGCTGCGGCAGGTCGAGCCTGAGGTCCTTGCGGTACCGGTAGCCCATGGCGTGCAGCGCGCTGCGCAGCGCGAGCTCAGGCTTGGTGTCGCGGCGGCGGTTGGCCTTCATGTTCGCCGAACGACCGGGGCTGGCTGGCAACGGGTACGGCTTGGCCGCCAGGGTGTCCCTGGTGGTGCCGTGGGTGCTGTCGTGCGTGGTGTCCTGCGCCACGCGGCAAAGCCTAGCGAGTGGCAAACAGCTGCGTCAGCCGCGTGGCCGTGCCGGCTGGATCGGTGTGATGAACACCGGTCATTCCGCACCTGACGGCGGCCTCGACGTTCCGTTCCAGGTCGTCGATGAACACGCAGTCCGCCGGGTCGATGCTCAGCAGCTCGGCGGTGTGCAGGAAGATGCGCGGTTCCGGCTTGCGCATGCCGACCTCGCCGGAAATCACCACGGCGTCGAAAAGCTCCGGGAAGTCCTGCCTCGGGTAGCCGTCATTCCCCCACGAGTTCGACAGCAGCGCGGTCCGGACGCCCGCGGCCCGCAGGCCGCGGATCAGCTGGTACATGGCGGGGACCGGCCTGCTCGCCGAGAGCATTCTGGTGAGCAGCCCGTCGGCCCGCACCGGTCCGCCGGCCGTGGTAACGAGGCGCCCGGCAAGCAGCCGCTCGAACTCGGCCACCGTGCACTCGCCGCGCTCCAGGGAGTGCACCGGGTTGACGATCCCGTGCCCCGCTGCGGCGGCGGCGTGGACCGGGTCGTAGGCCTCGGTCAGCCATGGACCGACGACCGCCAGATAGCTGTCCCAGTCGATCTGGTCGGCGACGATCCAGTCGCGGACGGTGTCCCCGATCGGCTGTGTCAGGACACCGCCCCAGTCAGTGATGACGGCCCGCATCTCCCGCATGGTCCCGATCGTAGGGCAGCCAGGTCCTGGGGAACGCCCGCAAGACCCGCGGACCCGCCGCGCTCGGCCATCCCGGACACCCGGCATAAGGCTTAATGCGGCGTCACACCAATCTCTGCTGTTGCCTTTGTATGCGTTCCGGCCACTTTCGCGCCCGATTTGCGGCAAATGTGGGTGCTGAACACATACAAAGATGGCCCAGGCAGCCAAAGATCGCGGCCGTTGCCGCAAGGCGCGGGCAGGCGGGCGGTGCCGCCTAGCTGGAGTCCAGCCTGGCGGAAGCGATGTGAAAAACTCATTTATTTCACGGCTGCTGGGCAGAATAGCGAATTTTTTCGGGTTATTCGATGGGCAATATTTGCGATTCGGGAATTTACCAGTCGCGGAACTGGAATGTCAGTGGGTTCGTGTACATATGGTCGCAATTAGTTGCCATTAATCCCGCAGAGCTCCTTTGGAGAACAATGTCAGCGCAGCAATCCTTGCTGTCACTTCAGCCACTCGGGCAGGGCGAGCTCCCGCCCGGCGGTATTCCGGGTGACCCGTACCCGGGCGACGACCTTCCCGCGCTGCGGCTCGTGACGGTGCCAGATAGCGGGCCGCCGTTTGACGGCGAGCCGCTGGCCGGCGCCGCCCCGGCTGCCGTGGCCTGGCAGTCCGGTCGCGACCAGGACTGCCGCTACCCAGGCGGCACGGTAACCGGGGACTGCCTGACCGGAGCGGGCCGTGCTACGGATGCCCCTGCTGACAGGGATCCATGCGGTGAATGGCCACAGCAGTTCGCACGCCTGCTGACCGAGACCCTGGCGGGAGCCCGGCCGGTCCGGCAGGTCCTGCCCTGGACGTCCGAACGGGCCCGGGTTCACCTGCGCAGGCTGACGCCGCTGTTCAGCTGTGGCCAGCGGCCCCGCGTGCTGCGCGTCATCGCGACCCGGCCGACGCGGGAGGTCATCGAGATGACGGTGATCGTCGTGGCCGGCTCGCGGACGCACGCCCTCGCCATCCGGCTCGAGCAGGGCGCGCCGCGGCGCCAGTCCGGACCAGCCGGCCAGCTCGCACGGGACAGAACGCTCGCCGCGACCCCGCCCCGCTGGATATGCACCGACATCGAGGCGGCCTGACGAGGGGCCGGGCGCCGGACCGAGGGGTCAGGCGTTGCGCGGATCGCCGTGGCAGCGCTTGTACTTCCGGCCCGAGCCGCACGGGCACAGGTCGTTGCGGCCCACGTTCGCGTACGGATCGACGGATGAGTCGCGCCGGCGCTCGACGCCGCCGCCTTCGGACGGAGCCGAGTACTGCAGCTGGCGCGGCCGGCGCGGCTCAAGCCCG
>JASHXJ010000249.1 GCA_030043595.1 Trebonia sp. | reverse complement strand
CAGCGATTCGTGCCGGGCGACGACGTCGCCGAGCGCTGCCAGCAGAGCGGCCTGATCCAGCCGGCCGGTGATGCGCACTGCCACCGGGATGTTGTAGGCCGACGACGCGCCCTCGAGCCGGTTCAGGAACCACAGCCCCCGCTGCGCGGGTGAGAGCGGCACGAGGGCAGGGCGAGGCCGGGCGGCCAGCGATCCGGGCACGGAGGCGGCGTACGGCGGGGGCGCGGCCAGCGGGCCGTCTTCGCTGGCCGAGTCGCGGCCGCCGCCCGCGACGACTTCCCCCGTGGTCGCGTAACCCGGTGCGCCGTCAGCGCGCAGCCGCTTCGCCAGCGCCGCCACGGTCGGGGTCTCGAACAGGCTGCGGATCGGCAGGTCCACGCTCAGGGACTTGCGTACCCGCGCGATCAGCCGCACCGCGAGCAGCGAGTGCCCGCCCAGAGCGAAGAAATCGTCCGCGACGCCGACCCGGTCAACGCCCAGCACGTCGGCCCAGATGTCTGCCAGCACCCGCTCGGCCTCGGTTCGCGGGGCCTGATACGCCCCCGCGACGTCCAGCCAGTCGGGCGCGGGCAGCGCGCGCCGGTCCAGCTTGCCGTTCGCCGTGATTGGCAGCGCGCCGAGGACCACGACCGCCGCGGGCACCATGTACTCGGGCAGCTCCCCGGCCACGGCGGCGCGGACCGCGGCCTGGTCCGGGACGTCGCCCGCCGCGGCGGCGGCTGGGTCGGGCACCACATACGCGACCAGCCGAACATCGCCGGGCCGGTCCTCCCGCGCTATCACTGCGGCTCGGCCTATTCCCGGCACACGGCAGAGCGCGGCCTCCACCTCACCGAGTTCGATCCGGAACCCACGGACCTTGACCTGGCTGTCGGCGCGGCCGATGAACTCCAGGACGCCGTCGGACGTCCACCGGGCCAGGTCCCCTGTCCGGTACATCCGCTCGCCCCGCGCGCCGTACGGGCAGGCCACGAAACGCTCCGCGGTCAGGCCTGGCCGGGCCAGATAACCGCGGGCCAGCTGGATGCCGGCGATGTAGAGCTCGCCAACCGACCCGGCGGGCGCAACGCCCAGGTTCTCGTCCAGCACGTACATACGCGTGTTGGCGATGGGGCGACCGATCGGCACGGTCCCCGTGGCCGTGTCCGGGTCGCACTGCCACGCGGTGACGTCGACCGCCGCTTCTGTGGGGCCGTAGAGGTTGTACAGCGGCACGTCGAGCGTCCGGAAGAAGTCCGTCTGCACCTGGACCGGCAGCGCCTCGCCGCTGCAGATCACCCGCTGGAGCCGGGTGCAGCGAGCCGCCCGCGGCTCGGCCAGGAACGCCGCGAGCATCGAGGGCACGAAGTGCACGGTGGTGATGTCCTGCGCGCAGATCAGGTCGGCCAGGTAGACCGGATCGGTGTGCGCGCCCGGCTCGGCCACGACGAGCGCCGCACCGGTGATCAGCGGCCAGAAGAACTCCCAGACCGAGACGTCGAAGCTGAAGGGCGTCTTCTGGAGGACCCTGTCCTGCGGTGTCAGCCCGTACTCGTCCTGCATCCACAGCAGCCGGTTCGCCAGGCTCCGGTGATTGATCACGACACCCTTGGGTCGGCCGGTCGATCCCGAGGTGTAGATGACGTAGGCCGGGCTGGTCTCGTGCAGGGCGCCGGTCCGGTCGGCGTCGGTCAGGTTACCTCCGGGGAACTGAGCCGCGGCCTCATCGATCTGCGGCGCATCCAGCAGCAGGTGCGGAACGCCGTCGGCGCCCGCTATTCGCCCGGCGGTCTCAGCGGTCGCGACTACCAGCGCTGGGTGCGCGTTGCCGAGCATGTACGCAATGCGCTCCGCGGGGTAATCCGGTTCCACGGGCAGATACGCCGCGCCGGCCTTGAGCGTCGCGAGCAGCGCCACCACCATCAGCTCGCTGCGCCGCAACGCGACCGCGACGACGCGCTCCGGTCCGGCGCCCCGGCTGATCAGGTTGCGGCTGAGCCGGTTTACCCGGTCATTGAGTTCCGCATAGCTCAGCTCCCGGTCACGGAAGACCACGGCCGTGGCGTGCGGAGTGCGCGCAACCTGCGCTTCGAAGAGCTCAACAATGCCGATTGCGGGGTACTCGCGCGCCGTGTCGTTCCAGCCGTGCAACAGCTCGGCCCGTTCCCCGGCGCCGAGCAGGCCGATCGCGCTGACACGCTGCCGCGGGTCGGCGGCCACGGCCTCGACCAGCCGGACAAGCCGCTCGGCCATCCGGCTGACCGTCGCCGCGTCGAACAGGTCCGCCGCGTATTCAAGCACGCCGCTGATCCCCTCGGGAACGCCGCCCTGCGCGTACCGCTCCCGGAAGCCGAACGTGAGATCAACGTCGATAATGTGCCGGTCCACGACCTCGACCTCGGTACGCAGCCCCGGCAGCGCGAAGTCGCTCCCGGCCAGGTTGTCCAGGGTCACCATCACCTGGAAGAGCGGGTGGCGAGCCATCGAACGCTGCGGGTTCAGCGCCTCGACCAGCCGCTCGAACGGCACCTCCTGGTGAGCGAGCGCGGCCAGGTTGGCTTCGCGCACCCGGCGCACGAGGGTGGCGATGTCCGGGTCGCCCGTCAGGTCGACCCGAGTGACCAGCGTGTTGACGAAGAACCCGACCAGGTCCTCGAGCGCGGTGTCCATGCGGGCGGCCGTGGGCGAGCCGAGAGGGATATCGGGGCCCGCACCCAGCCGGGACAGCAGCGCCGCGACTACGGCCTGCACGACCATGAACAGCGTGGCGCCGCAGTCACGGGCGACACGGACCAGCCCGCCGTGCAGCTGCGCCGGGATCTCGAACGGCACCGCCGCGCCGCGGAACGACGCCGCCGCCGGGCGCGGCCGGTCGAACGGCAGCACCGTCTCTTCCGGCAGGCCGGCCAGCGTCCGCTCCCAGAACGCCACCTGCCGCGACCCGAGACTGTCCGGGTCGTCCTCGTCGCCGAGCAGCTCCCGCTGCCACAGCGCGTAATCGGCGTACTGTACCGGCAGCGGCTCCCAGCCCGGCGCGGCACCCGCGCAGCGCGCCGCGTAGGCCGCGCCCAGATCCCGGCTCAGCGGCCCCAGCGACCACCCGTCCGCGGCAATGTGATGCAGCACTAGGACGAGGACGTGTTCTTCGGGCGCGAGACGGTACAGCCAGACGCGGATCGGCAGTTCGACGGAGACGTCGAAACGGTGACCTACGGCCTCGGCGACCGCGGCGGCGAGGCCTTCCTCGCCCTCGACAGATGCGACCTGCAGCGGCGGCACGGCAGCGTCGCCACTCAGGATCAGCTGGTATGGCACGCCGTCAGAATCAGGGAAGACCGTGCGCAGGCTCTCATGTCGCTCAGTAACATCACGCAGCGCCTCGGTCAACGCATCCTGATCCAGGGAACCTGACAGACGCACGACGACCGGGACGTTGTAGCCCGAGGACGCTCCCTCGAAGCGGCTCAGGAACCACAGCCGCTGCTGCGCGAACGACAAGGGGATCATCGAGATTCCTCCATGTTCCAGACGTTCTGGTTCGCCAGCGATGCGGGTCTTCTCATCCTGCGCAGCTCGGGTCTGCGCGCCTGTGCCGCAGCGGCCGCATTCTCAGCAGTGGCCGCCGCGAGCGCGGCCACGGTCGGTGACTCGAACAGGCTGCGGACCGAGACCTCGACTCCGAGCCCGGCGCGGACCCGGGCGATCACCCGCGCTGCCAGCAGCGAGTGCCCGCCCAGGTCGAAGAAGTTGTCGTCGATGCCGACCTGGTCCAGGCCCAGGACGTCGGCCCAGATGCCGGCCAGCAGCGACTCCGC
>JASHXJ010000248.1 GCA_030043595.1 Trebonia sp. | reverse complement strand
GCTCCCAGTTCGAGAACGACCCGGGCGGCAGTACCGTGGTCGTCCACGGCACGTACGCGCCGGTCCCCAGCGGCGCCCAGGTCGTGGACGGCTTCACGGTGCCCGGCCATCACCCGGTGGTGTCGAACGCGACGCTGCAGGCCTACTGCCACACGTTCGTCACGAACAACGACCTGTGGATGGCCGCGCTCGGCTGGGGCCTCGGCTTCTTCGTCATCGGCATCCTGTTCTTCTGGCAGGCCGAATCCCTCTACGGCCGCGGCTAGCTCACATTCAGCAGGGCGGACGGCTCGCGGGCGTTGCGGTAGTCGCCGGATAGCAGGCAGGCGAGCGTGGCGAGCGCCCAGACGGTGGCCCGGTCTTCGTGCGGCGGGGCCAGGACCTTCTCCGCGGCGGGGCGGCTGACCACGTCGAACAGGCCCCCTGCCGCACCGTGGTCGAGGGTGTAGTCGCGCAGGAACGACGCGATCTCGGCGCCGTACTGGCGACGCCAGTCGAACGTGGTCTGCAGCGCGGAGCGCTCCTTGCCCGCGAGCGGGATGGCGGCCAGCGGCGGGCACAGCTCGGCGAGCACCGACCGGGTCAGCGCGCCGCTGACCCGGTCGGGGAGCGCGACGGCGCGGGCCGCGAGCACGACCTGCTCGTCGAACAGCGGCTGCATGAGGGGCTCCCTGATCAGGTAGGCCTGCCGCGCCGCGGCCGACCAGCGGCCCGCCCGGTTCACCAGGTAGAAGTCGTCGAGCGCGTGCAGCGGCCCGCGGGTGAGGGCCGCCGTCCACGGCGCGAGGCTGGCGACGTAGCCCGCCGCCGGACCGCGGCGGAGCAGGCCCAGGTGCTTGGTGGTCAGCCGCCGCAGCAGCTCCCCGGCGCGCAGTCCCGTGGTCCCGCGCCCCCCGCGTCCGGCCGCTACCTCGGCGTAGCCGCCGCGCAGCAGCTCCCCGCCGTGGCCGCCCGCGGTAATCGTCGACGACGGCACCGGGTCCGGCCGGCCGACGTTCTCGAACGCGGACAGCATCCCGTCGGCGACCAGCACGGCGGCGCGAATCCGGCCGGCCACGTCGGTTTGCTGACCGGGCGCGGCCGGGGCGGTGACCGTGTGCTCGATGCCGAGCCGGCTCGCGACCTCAGTCGCGAGCACGACGTCCGGGTGACCGGGAAAGCCGGACGTCCGGCCGCGCACGGAAACCCCGGCCGCGACGAGCGCGGCGGCGACCAGGCGGCTGTCCTTGCCGCCGGTCAGGCTGAGCTCGACGGGCGATTCTGCGGCCTTCAGCGGCGTCACCGCCGCGACGAGGGCGGCCGCCACGGGACCGGTCCCGCCCAGGCCCCCGTTGTGACCCGGAGCGGCCGGGTCGGCGGTGCTCGTCGCGGTTCCGGACAGGACGTGCAGGAAGATGCCCGGGGGGAGGGCGGAAACGCCGGTGAAGGGCGTCACCGAGCCGAGCGGGAAACCCGGATTGAGCAGGGCGCAGACGTGCAGGGGATCGTGGTCGTCCATCCGGCCGGCCGTCCAGGCAGCCCAGGTGGCCCGGTCGGAGAGGATGACCGCGCCGGGCAGCTCGGCGACGTACACCGGGTCGACCCGGGTCACCGACGTGTGGCCGTACACCACCGCGCGGCCGCTGCCAGGTGTCGCCTGGCCCACCCCGATCGTCCCCGCGTGCGAGGTGGTCGGCAGGCCCGAGCCGCCCCAGCGGAGCATCGCGGCGCGGCCGTCCGGCGCCCGCCAGACAACCGCCGCCGGACCCGGGAACGGCAGCACCGCCGGGTCCACGATCCGGGCCCGGTCGGTGAGCGCGGAGCATGCGGCCGTCGTCGCGGCGCTGACTGCCAGCGTGAAGTACATCGCCGTCAGCCGGAGGAACCCTGCAGCTGGTAGGCCTGCCCCGGCGCCCCTGCTGCCAGGTCGCTCGTGAGCAGCCGGTGCCAGCTGCGGCACACCGAGTCGAGTTCGAACGCCGTCGCCTGCTCGCGCGCGGCCCGCCCGGCGGCCCGCCAGCGCACGGGATCGGACAGCGAGGCGATCAGCGCGGCCATCTGCTGCGGCGTGTCCCTGATCCAGCGCCGGTCGTAGATGGTCTCCGCGCCCGGCCAGTGCCGGATCACCGGCACCGCGCCGGACGCCATGCCCTCGGCCGGGGCGACGTGGAACGACTCGTCGTCGCTCGTCGACAGCACGAACCCGACGCGGCGCAGCCAGTTGCCCACGTCCGGCCCGGCGTCGTCGAATACCACGGCGTCGCGCAGCAGCGGCGACCGCTGTATCCGGCGCAGCGCGGCGGAGTAATGGTCTCGCTCGGCCGGGATCTGCCACACCCACCAGTGCTCCCACGGCATGCGGGACTTCACGTACAGCAGGTACCTGTCGTCATCCCTGCGCAGCTCCTCGAGCACGTCCAGGCCCAGGTCGAGGCGCTTGCGCGACGAGTCGATGCTGATCATCCCGAGATGGTGCCGCGCGCCGTCCAGCTTGACGCGATCCAGCTGGGACACGTCGAGGGGGTTCGGCACGGTGATGACCTTGGCCGCCGGCCAGCCGGTGTGCTCGCGGGTCAGCCGGGCGTAGTGGTCGCTGACGCAGATCACCTGGTCGACGTTGGCGATCCGCACCTGGCCCGGGTAGTGCGAGTACAGCTCGAACCGGTGCAGGTGGACGAGCAGCCGCGAGCCCTTCCGCTTGTGCCGGCTGTACCAGACCGCGTTCGGGCCGCACCACTCGCAGATGACGACGTCGGCCCAGTTGGCGAGCTCCTTCGA
>JASHXJ010000247.1 GCA_030043595.1 Trebonia sp. | reverse complement strand
CTGCAGCCGCTTCATCAGGTTGAGCACCTGCGCCCTGATGGACACGTCCAGCGCGCTGACCGGCTCGTCGGCCACGATCAGCCGCGGGTTCATGGTGAGCGCCCTGGCCAGGCCGATGCGCTGCCGCTGCCCGCCGGAGAACTCGTGCGGGTAGCGCTCGACCGCGTTGCGCGCCAGGCCGACCTCGCCGAGCAGCTCGTACACACGGTCCCGCTGTTCCCGCCTGCTGCCCAGGTGCTGGATGGCGAGCGGCTCGCCGATGATCGCGCCCACCCGCATCCTGGGGTCCAGGGAGGAGTGCGGGTCCTGGAACATGAGCTGCAGGTCGCGCCGCTTGCGGCGCAGCTCGCCGCCGTGCAGCCTGGTCACGTCCATGTTCTCGAGGGTGATCGTCCCGGAATTCGGCTTCTCCAGGGCCACGATCATCTTGCCGATCGTCGTCTTGCCGCAGCCGGACTCGCCTACCAGGCCGAACGTGGTGCCAGCCGCGACAGAGAACGACACGTCGGACACGGCGTGCACCGCGCCGACCTTCCGCTGCAGGATCGCGCCCGACGTGACCGGGAACTCCTTCACCAGGTTGCGCAGCTGGAGCAGCGGGGCGACCCCGCCGTCCGCCGCGACCTGCTCCGCGGGCGCTCCCGGCAGCTCGATGACCTGAAGCGGACCGTCGGAGGCGATTGGCGCGGCATCGTCCGCGGCGGGGATCTCCAGCGCCGCGTCGTCCGCGAAGCCAGGCTCCGCCACCGGCTCGGCGAGACCGATGGTGGCCGCGTCCGGACCGCCCGCCCCGAGCAGCTGCAGGGTCAGCGGCCCGTCTACCGGGTGCCAGCAGGCGAACGGGTGGCTGGTGGTGTCGCCAGCCAGCCGCGGCTCCTCTTGCCGGCACTGCTCGGTCGCCCGCGGGCAGCGCGGCGCGAACCGGCAGCCCGCCGGCGGGTTGGCCAGGTCCGGCGGCAGGCCGGGAATCGCGTGCAGCGCCTTCCTGCTGTCCTGGCTGAGCTGGGGAATCGACGCGAGCAGGGCCTGCGTGTACGGGTGGTGCATCCGGCGGAACAGCTCGCCGGCGTGCGCGCTCTCGACCACGCGGCCCGCGTACATCACGTTCACCCGGTCGGCGTGCCCGGCGATGACCCCCATGTCATGGGTGATGAGCAGCATCGCCATGCCCAGCCGGTCCTTCAGGTTCCGCAGCAGCTCGAGGATCTGGGCCTGGATGGTCACGTCCAGCGCGGTCGTCGGCTCGTCGGCGATGAGCAGCTGCGGCTCGCAGGCCAGCGCCATCGCGATCATGACGCGCTGGCGCAGTCCGCCGGACAGCTGGTGCGGGAAGTCGCCGAGGCGCTCCTTCGGCCGCGGCAGGCCGACCATGGCCAGGACTTCCACCGCCCGGTCCTGCGCCTGTGCCGCCGACGCGCCGCGGTGCAGCCGGACCGGCTCGGCCACCTGGTACCCGATCGTCTTTGTCGGGTCCAGCGAGGTCAGCGGGTCCTGGAAGATCATCGCGATGTCGTTGCCGCGGATCTTGCGCATCTCCTCGGGCCGAAGGCCCACCAGGTCGCGGCCGCCCAGCCGGACCGAGCCGCTCACGATCGAACCGCCCGGGGGCAGCAGGCCCATGATGGACAGGCCGGTCATGGACTTGCCGCAGCCCGACTCGCCGACGATGCCGAGCGTCTCGCCGGCGTCGACGCGCAGGCTCACGTTGCCGACGGCCTGGACCACGGACCTGGTCAGCTTGATATGGGTCGACAGGTCCTCGATCTCAAGGACGGGTGCCATAGCGGATGGTTACCTCTCGGATTCTGGGCTCGGGTACCGGGCGGTGGGGGCGGCTAACGGCGCCGGAGCCGGACGTCGAGGGAGTCGCGCAGCGCGTCGCCGATCAGGTTGCAGGCAATGACCACCAGCACGATGCACGCTCCGACCGGGTAGACCTGCCACCAGTAACCGTCCTGGATATAGCTGACGCCGTTGGACAGCAGGTCGCCCCAGTCCTGGTTCGGCCAGTGCAGGCCGAACCCGAGGAAGCCGAGCGCGGCGATGTACAGGATCGCGTCGGCCACCTGGAAGGTGACGTTGACGATCATCAGGCCGAACGCGTTGGGCAGCAGGTGCCTGGAGATCAGGCGCCCCTGGCCGGAGCCCGCCACCCGGGCGGCGGACACGAAGTCCCGCACCTTGAGGGTGAGCACCTCACCGCGCACCAGCCGGGCGGGCACTAGCCAGCTGAACGCGCCGATGAGCAGGGACAGCGACAGGACGGACGCGCCGTACCTGACGGCGACGATCAGCACGATGAACAGGAACGGGATCGACAGGAACACGTCGACGATCCGCATCAGGACGGCGTCCACGATCCCGCCGGCCAGCCCGGAAATCGCGCCCACGAGCGCGCCGAGGGTGATGGCGATGGCGGCGGAGAAGAACCCGACCTCCAGCGCCGCCTGGCCGCCCTTCATCAGCAGGGCCAGCTCGTCGTACCCCTGGTTGCTCGTGCCCAGCGGGTTTCCGGCGCCGGGCGGCAGGTTCGTGGCTATCAGGTTCGAGGTCAGGTAGTTGCCGTGGTAGAAGACCGGGCCGACGAAGCTGAACACGACGAAGAAGATCAGGATGCCCAGGCCGAGCACGGCCAGCTTGTTCTGCGCGAACTCGCGTACCGCCAGCCGCCAGCCGCTCTGGATGGGGCCGATCTCGCCGCCCTCGGGCGCGCGCGTGATGTCTAGCGGTGGGAGGGAACCGGCACCGATCTGTGACATTGCCAGCCATCCTCTCGATCGTCCAGGGCCTGTCAGGCGAGCCGGATCCGCGGGTCCGCCACGGTGAGGGCGATGTCCGCGATAAGGTTGCCGATGATCGTGAGCACCGCGCCGATGAGGGTATAGGCGAGGAGCACGTTGTAGTCCACGTTGCCGAGCGCGGTGTAGAAGAGCAGGCCGAGCCCGCGGTAGTTGAACAGCGTCTCGGTGATCAGGTTCCCGGCCAGCAGGTAGGGGATGGACAGCCCGATCAGCGTGACCATCGGCAGGCAGGCGTTGCGGAGCAGGTGCCGCAGCAGCACCAGCCGCTCCGGCAGGCCCTTGGCCCGGGCGACCTTGATGTAATCCTGCGCCAGCACGTCCATCGCCGACGAGCGCATGTACCGGGAGTATGAGGCGATCGTGAGCAGGGTCAGGGTCACGATCGGCAGCGTCATGTCGTGGACGTCGACGATGATCGACAGCAGCGAGTTGGACTGGCTGGCCTCGAAGCCGAACCAGTGCAGGTCGAGGGCGAACACGTTGATGAGGATCAGGCCGAGGAAGAACACCGGCATCGCGTACACGATGAACGCCAGGCTCGTGGCCACGTAGTCGCCGACGGTGTTGCGGCGGACCGCCTGGTACACGCCGAGCGGGACGGCTATCACCACCGACAGCACCAGCGCCGCGCCCGACAGCCAGGCGCTGCGCTGCCACACCTCGCCGAACAGCGAGGCGACGCTCTGGTTCAGCTTGTAGGACCAGCCGAGGTTCCCGCGAAGCAGGTTGCCCACGTAGCGCAGGTACTGCTCAAGCCAGGGTTCGTCGAACCCGTTCTGCTTGTTCCACGCCTGGATAAGCACGGTGTTGGCCCGCGAGCCGAGCACGTCGATCGCCGGCGAGGGGTAGATCGCGTGCAGCAGGCCGAAGATGAAGATGGAAACGCCGATCAGGATGACGATCGAGGTGCCGATCCGGCGGAGGATATAGCCGATCACTGGTTATGACCCTTCATACCAGGAGTATGTCGCGCGTTCCGCCCCGGCGCCATGCCGTCGCCCCGGCCGCCGGCATGCGCCGGCGGCCGGGGCGACTGAGACCCGAAGCGTCCCGGTTACGACGTCAGGAACCAGAATTCGGGGTTCCAGCCGTACTGCGTCAGCGACTGGAATGACGTGGGCGGACCGGACACATCCTTCTTCCAGACCAGGATCCCCGAGGCGAACGCGGAGTCCGGGTTCGGCTGGAACAGGCCGGGCTGCTGCTCAGTCAGGTACTCCGCCTCCGCGGTCACCGCGTCCGGGTTGGAGCTCGAAATCGACGCGGTGATCAGCTTGTCCGCTTCCGGATCTGCGTACCCGCCGAGGTTACTCGAACCGGTCGAGTTGAACACCCCGAACGTGGTCGGGTAGGTGGAGTCCGTGAACCCGCCGAAGTCCTCCATCGCCCACTTGTCGATCGTCTTGGGCGAGGAGGGGTCGTTGTAGTTCTCGATCATGTAGTTGAAGTTGCTCGACGACAGGTTCATCGTGATGCCGACCGACCTGGCCTGGGACGCCCAGTCCTGCACCTGCTCGCCGATGATCGCCGGGCTGGTGTTGTAGATGACGTTCCACTCCAGCTTCGTGCCGGCCGCGATGCCCGCGCCGCACTCACCGGCTCCGCTGCCCGGCTTCGCGCACGTGTCGGTGCCGTTAGGCACGACGTTCCAGCCGTTGTCCTTCAGGATCGTCGCGGCGTCGGACGTGCTGAACGGGTACGGGTCGGTCAGCGCGTTGGACGGCGAGTAGGGGCTCTGCGGGATAGCCGGGACCGGGCCGAAGCCCTGCCCGCCCGCGCCGTAGAAGAACGCGTGGATGTAGCCGGCCTCGTCTTCCAGGTGGGCGAGGGCCTGCCTGATGTAGAGCTTGTCGATGATGTTGTTGAAGTCGGAGGTCGTGTCCTTGAAGTTGTAGGCGACATAGGACCAGCCGAAGTCGGAGTAACCGAACTCGTTGTAGCTGGACGTGAGGCTGGTCGCCTGCGGGAGGTCAGTCAGCGGCACGTAACCGATGTCGATGCTGCCGGACTTGACCGCGTTGAACTCAGCGGCGTCGGACGTGAACGGCACCGACTGCCAGCTCGACTCGGTGGTCGCGTGCGGTCCGCCGTAGTTCGTGTTCGGGACCATCGTGAAGGCGCCGGTGCTGGTCGTGAACGAGGACAGCTTGTACGGGCCGTCGACGATCTGCCACAGCGGGTTGGTCGCGTAGGTGGACAGCGACTTGGCCTGCCCGGAGAGATAGTCGTAGATCTTCTTCGCGTCCGCGGGGTTGGTGGCCCAGTCGGTGATCGGCTTGCCGCCGGTCGCGTCGATGTCCCAGGACTGCGAGGGCATCGGCTGGATCGCGCCGAGCGAGTCCTCCTGGAACCAGACCGGGTTCACCGCCGCGGTCAGGTTCAGCACGACCGTGGACGAGTTCGGCGCGGTGATGCTCTTCACCTGGTCAGGGACGCCGAGTCCGGGGGTGTAGTACGCCCAGTTCGCCGGGCTCTCCTTGATCGCGGCCTTCATCAGGTACCACCAGAACAGGACGTCCTGGGAGGTGACCGGCTGGCCGTTGGACCACTTGTAGTTGGACTTCAGGGTGAACGTGACGGTCTTGTCGCCGTTGGACCACACAGGGTCGTTGGCCAGCGACATGGCCGGAGTCTCCTTCGGCTCCACGCCGTTGAGCAGCCAGTACAGCGGCCGGTACATCTGGTAGTCGAACTCGGGCACCGTGAAGACCGAGTTCGCGGCACCGGTGACGATCGGCAGGATCCAGGTGGGTGCCGCGTTCGGCGGCGCGGCGACCGTGATCGTGCCCGCGGTCTCAGGGCCGGTCGCCTCGTTAGGCACGCTGCCGTACTGGCCGGGCAGCGCCGCGGCGGTGCCGCTGGAGGTGGAGGAACTCGAGGGGGTAGCGCTGCTGGTGGGGGTGGTGCTGCTACTGCTGCTGCTACTACTGCTGCTGCTGCAGGCGGCCAGCGCGGTCACGCCCACGGCCACCAGAGCGAGCGAGCCGACGATCCGCTTTCTCATCGTCAGCCCTCCTTGCTCGCGCTGTTGGCGCCATCAGTCCGGAGTCGGATCATCGTGTGTCGCCCTTCTGTTTGTCGCAGTTCCGCCGTCACCAGACCGCGCCGCCAGCCGGGGACTGGATCACGGTCCCCGGCTGCCGGTCACGATCTGTCATCCGGCTCATCCGGCCGGCCTGACGTGCACCGCCCGGCTAGCTGCCGGAGATTTAGTTGACCGCAGCGTAAGTTCTTGTTGCATCGATCTTCCCGCGAAAATGTCACAACTTGCCATCAATCCGGCAGGACAGACGACTGGCATCCTCTGCGGAATCACCGCGATATTTCCATGTCAGGACATGTTTGTCTAGATTCCGGCTGGCCGAGGCTGGGGTCTGTGGCCGTGGGAGGGGGTCGAGGCCTTCCAGCCATCTGCACCATCGGCCACAGAATTTACAGCAAAGTAACCGTACAACGCGAAATCAAGCGCCGTCAGTAACAATCCGTAACACTATGGGAACAGATTGACCTGACCTCCGGCACGGCATGTACGGAACGTAACCATGATGCCGGTTGGCCTACGTTTCGTGACATCACTGCCACCGAAAGCGCCAGGCGGCGAGCGCGCAGCCGCCGACGGCCCAGCAGACCAGCACCGCCAGGTCGGTCAGCGGGGCGTGCTCAACCGGCGTGTAGCCCTGCTGCAGGATCTGGGCGAGCGCGCGGACCGGGAGCAGCCCGACCGCGGCCGACAGCCAGCGCGGCACGCTGAACGTCGGGTCGAAGATCCCCGACATGATCGCAACCGGCAGGTAGCTGGCGTTGGCGATCGGCGAGGCGGACTCGGCGCTGCGTGCCACCGAGCTGAGCGCGAGGCCGAGCGAGCCGAAGCACACGACCCCGAGAACGAGCCCCCCGGCGATCTCCGCCAGGCCGGCCGTCCGCGGCACCGCGCCGAAGGCGAGCCAGCCGGTCACCGCCGTGCACGCGGTGATCGCCAGCGTGGTGGCCGCGGTGCTGCCGAACACGCCGGAGAGGTAGGCGCCGGCAGGCAGCGGCGTGGTGCGGATCCGTTTCAGCACCCCGTCGTGGCGCAGCGTGGCCAGCTTGGCGCCGAGGTTCACGTAGGCCGCCACGATCACGCCGAACGCGAGGATCGACGGGACGAAGATCATCTGCGCCTTGACGTGGGTGCCCGGGAGGTCGCCGCCCGCCGTCGTCGACCCGATGAGGAGCAGGAGCGCGAGCGGCAGCGCGAAGGTGAAGAGCGCGTACTCGGCGCTGCGCCAGAACGAGCGCTGCTCGTGCAGCGCCTGGCGGACGGCGAGGCGCAGGTTCCTGGTCAGCGGCTACCTCCGTTAACGAGCCGGAGGTAGGCGTCCTCCAGCGTGGGGGTCTCGACGGCGAGGTCGTCCAGGTCACCGAGGTCGTTGGCGGCCGCCCAGGCGAGCAGCTCGCGCAGTGCGACCGCGGCGTTCGCCGCGCGGCACACCGCGACCTCGCCGTTGACCCGGATGTCGAGGCTGGCGGGCAATGCGACGCTGCCGCAGCGAACCGCGCGCGGCGCGGTGAACGAGATAGTCGTCGGCACGCCCGCCTGCCTGGCCACCTGGCGGACCGAGCCCACCGTCTGCACCCGGCCGTCCTGCAGGATCGCCACCCGGTCGGCCAGGCGTTCCGCCTCGTCCAGGTAGTGCGTAGTCAGCAGGATCGTCTTGCCGAGGGACCGCAGGTTCTCGATGGCGGCCCAGCAGCGGCGGCGCGACTCCGGATCGAACCCGGTCGTCGGCTCGTCGAGGAACACGAGGTCCGGGTCACCGGCCAGGGCGAGTGCGAAGTCCAGCCTGCGGCGCTGTCCGCCGGACAGCCGGCGCACCTGGGCGTCCCTGTCGGCGGTCAGCTCCACGACCGCGAGCAGCTCATCGAGCGGGCGCGGGCGCGGGTAGTAGGCGCGCCAGATGTCGACGAGCTCGCCGACCCGGGCCTGCCTGGGGAAACCGCACTCCTGCAGCACGATGCCGATCCGCTCGCGCAGCCTGGCCCGCTGATCGGCCGGGTCGACGCCGAGCACCAGGACGGTTCCCCCGGTGCGCTGCCGGAAGCCCTCGAGGATCTCGACAGTGGTGGTCTTCCCGGCGCCGTTCGGACCGAGCAGGCAGAACACCTCGCCGGGGCGGACGTCGAAGTCGACACCGGTGAGCACCTGCCGGGCGCCGTAACTCATCCGCAGCCCGCGTACCTCGATGGCGAGCGGCTGCACCGCCGCCGCCACGGGGTCCGCCGGCAGCTCCGTCATTGTCATGCGCGTCCTTCGAGATGCGTGGCCGGGACCAGGGCGTGGATGAGCGCGTCGATGGCGGTGTCCTCGGCCAGGCCGTCGGGGATCGCCGCGCCGTAGGGGTCTGAGTGCCTGTGCCGCGCGAACCAGGTCAGCGTCTCGAGCACCAGGCACGCGGTCGCCGCGCTGTCCGGGGTGGCGCGCAGCGTGCCGGCCTTCGCGCGCGTTTCCAGGTAGTCGGTCAGCGCCGCGAGCACCGGACGGCGCAGCCCGGTGTTCAGCAGGTCGGCGAGCTCGGGCAGTTCGCGCGCGGAGCGCTCGATCATGTCCGCCGCCTCCCTGGTCTGGGTCTCCAGGGTGAACAGCTCGCGCATGACCGCCTCGAGCTCGGCGGCGGGGTCGCCGGGTTCGGTACCGCGCAGCGCCGCGGCCAGCGACCCGAACGGGACCTCGGCGGCCACGAACTCTCTGGCCTGCACGATCATCTGCGCCAGCGAGGGCGGCCTGAGCGGAAAGTCACCGCTCGCGGGCCCGGTTTCCCGCGGCAGCTCCTCGAGCAGCAGCGCGTGCCTGATCGCCAGCACGAACAGGCCTTCCTTGCTTTCCACGTAGCGGTAGATCGCCGCTTCGGACAGGCCGGCAGCCTGCGCGACATCGCTCATCCGCGCGGCCCGGTAGCCGTCCGCGGTGAACACGCGCACGGCGGCTGCGATCACCTCACCGAACCGCTCCTGGGCGCTGCGCTTTCCAGACACGGACGTGAATATACGTGTAAGTGAGTCGATCACTTACCTGCTTGGACAGATCTTTACGGCGAGACGTAGGTCACGTCGGCGGCGCCGGGGCCATGCCTGCGCAGTAGCAGCTCCGCTCGGTCGAGGGTGGCGGACAGGTTGTTCGCGCCGACGAGGGCGCGCGCGTCGGGCACGGTAAGCCAGCGCAGCGGCGCGGCCGGATTCTCCGGGCGCGCCGCCTCAGGATCGCGAGTCGCCATGAAGTACCGCAGGTCGGCGTGCTCGTGCGCGGGCTCGCCCTTGCCCGGAGCCACGCGGCACACCACGGCGTGCCGGACCTGCGCGTCCGGCCACGGCGCCAGGTCGGCCAGGCCGGTCTCCTCCCTGGCCTCGCGCAGCGCGATGCGCAGCGGGTCGGTCTCCCCCGGGTCGCCGTGCCCGCCGACCTGCAGCCACATCCGCTGCCGCTCATGCCAGCGCAGCAGCACGCGCCCGGACTCCGGATGCACGACCAGCGCCGACGCGGTGAAGTGCAGCGGCAGCGTGCGCAGCCAGGGGTCTGCCTCGGCGGCGGCGAGCCGCCGCATCCGCGCGACGTCGGCGGTCTCCGTCTCCCCCTGTGCCTGGTATCCGGCAAGCCATCCGCTGGTCACCGGACCATGGTGGCACGACCTTCCCGCGAAGGGGCGGCACCGGGAGAGCCGGGCGGGACTCTTTACGCCGCCACGGGTTGGGGCGCATGCTGCTGTCACGCTGCCGCGCTTTGCCTGGGAGTCATGGCCGTGACGATGGTGCCCGAAGAGCCCTCCGTGGCCTCGCTGTGGCGCTACCCGGTGAAGTCCATGCAGGGCGAGGAACTGAACGCCACCCAGGTCACGACGGCAGGGCTGCTCGGCGACAGGCAGTTCGCGGTCGTGGACCCCGCGACGGGCAAGGTGGCCGGCGCCAAGAACCCGCGCAAGTGGCCGGGCTTCTTCCAGTTCCGGGCGAGCTACGTGTTCCCGCCGGTACCCGGCACGGAGCTGCCGCCGGTCCGGGTGACGCTCCCTGACGGAAGGTCCGTCACGAGCGAGGCGGCCGAACTGCCGGCGCTGCTGTCAGCGGCGCTCGGGCGGGACGTCGTGTTCTCGGGGACGACCGCGCTGCCCGGCGACGTTCCGTCGGCCTCGGCCGAGGAGCTCGTGACAGAGGACGACGAGGTGACGGACTTCGACCTGCCCGCTGGGACGTTCTTCGACTGCGCCCCGGTGCACCTCGTCACTACCGCGACGCTGGACAGGCTCAGGGAGCTGTATCCGGCCGGGCGGTTCGAGCCCCGCCGGTTCCGGCCGAACATCATCGTGGCCACCGGCCCTGCTGTCGCCGGCTTCGCGGAGAACGACTGGGTCGGGCGCGAGGTGGCGATCGGGGACAGCGTCCGCCTGCGCGTGTTCATGGCCACGGGGCGCTGCGTCATGACCACGCTGCCGCAGGCTGACCTGCCGAAGGACTCCGGCATCCTGCGGACCGCGGCGCTGCACAACAACGCGGCCGTCGGCGTGTACGCCGACGTGGTGACCGGCGGGACGGTACGGCGGGGAGACCGCGTCACGGTGCTGTGAGCCCCGGGATTCCGGACATATCGCCCGACCATCGCTCGGGGTACGAGCACGATTTCACTTTAGCTTTCAAGTATCTCGCCATCAGTGTCTTTATAACGAATCTGTTTTCACTATGGCGATCAGCTCGCACGTGTGTTCTAATGATGTCTATGGGTCCTACCCACGTGGGAACACTCTGTCAGGTATCCGCGGCGCACTTCCCCGCGCCGCGGCCACCAGGCCGGGTCCGAGCGCTCTGGCACGGGCCGCCCCGCAGGTCCGCGGTCCAGGCGGCAGGACCCGTCGCCGCGCGGGCGACCTGGCTCTGACCGCCAGCCACCGGGCCCGCCACGGCGCTTCCCCGTGGCACCGTCGCCGCGCATCCGGATCATCAGCACGTACCGCAAACCGATTAGCAGGTCGCCGTCAGGACGAGAGGCCGCCCGTCAGGGGTGAAACATGAAGAGTCAATTCGAACATATTAGCTACTCTGAGCGTGAGCGGCTAGCCATGCTGGAAAACAGGGCCGCAGAACTAGAGCGCCTGCTCGGCCGCATGACGCCCGAGCACGATGCCTCCGGGGATCGTACCGGGCGGTATCCGGTCATCGGCTACGCGGCGTCCGAGCCCGGTCCGGTCGAGGACAGCGAGGAGGAGCTCTGCGAGCCGGCGCAGGCGCGCGGCCGCGGCCGGGCTTCAGCCGCGTACGTGGCGGCCGGCGGCCATGGCGGCGGGGCCGCCTACCGGGGGCCGGGCAGGCACGCGGCGCC
>JASHXJ010000246.1 GCA_030043595.1 Trebonia sp. | reverse complement strand
CGGACCGCCTCGAGCACCTGGCCGTCGACCTCGGCGCGCGGGTGCTGCCAGTCGCGCTCGACGTGCGGGACCGGGACGCCGTCGCGGACGTGGTAGCCAGCCTGCCCGCGGAGTTCGCCGCGGTCGACGTGCTGGTGAACAACGCCGGCCTCGCGCTCGGCCTCGGCCCGGCCCAGACGGCGGACCTCGACGAGTGGGAGCAGATGATCGACACCAACTGCAAGGGCCTGGTCTACTGCACGCGCGCGATCCTGCCCGGCATGGTGGCCCGCGGCCGCGGTCACGTGATCAGCCTCGGCTCTGTGGCCGGCACCTACCCCTATCCCGGCGGGAACGTGTACGGCGGCACGAAGGCATTCGTGCACCAGTTCAGCCTGAGCCTGCGCAGCGATCTGAGCGGCACCGGCGTGCGGGTGACGTGCGTCGAACCGGGAATGGCTGACACCGAGTTCTCCACCGTCCGGTTCGGCGGCGACAAGGCCAAGGCCGACGCCGTATACGCGGGCATGCAGCCGATGACGGCCGATGACATCGCCGAGGCGATCTACTGGGCGGCGACGCTCCCCGCGCACGTCAACGTCAACACGGTCGAGCTGATGGCGACGGCGCAGAGCTTCGCCCCGTTCCAGGTCGCCCGGGAATCCAGGGAAAGCTAGCGTCGGTCCCGTTTCCCCCATTGCGTCATTTCACGCTTACCATGAAATTCGATTCATGCTCACTGCTAATACGGGGATGCCGTGGAAGAACCACAGGCTGGAGATCCGGAGCGGATCGGCCGGTACCGGATCGTTGGCCGCCTGGGCAGCGGGGGCATGGGTCGCGTCTTCCTGGGCCGGTCAGGCGGGGGCCGCCTGCTGGCGATCAAGGTCATACGCCCTGAGCTGGCTGAAGATCCCGGTTTCCGGGCGCGCTTTAGCCATGACCTGGATGCGGCGAAGAAAGTAAACGGCCTGTTCACGGCCCCGGTCATCGACGCGGATGCGAATGCGCCGACGCCGTGGCTGGCAACCGCCTACGTTTCCGGGCCGTCTCTTGCCGAGGCAGTCAGCAGTCAAGGGCCGCTTTCGGCCACCGCCCTGCTAGCTCTCGCGGCGGGCCTGGCTGAAGGACTTTTCGCCGTGCACGCGGCCGGCCTGGTCCACCGGGACCTTAAGCCCTCGAATGTCCTGCTGGCGGACGACGGTCCGCGGATCATCGATTTCGGCATTTCACGGGCTGCGGAGGCCAGCGCGCTGACCAGGACCGGGCTAGTGATTGGCTCACCTGGTTTCATGTCACCAGAACAGGCCGAGGGCGGCGAGGTCGGCCCGCCGAGCGATGTCTTCAGCCTCGGCGGTGTGCTGACGTTCGCGGGTACCGGCCAGGGTCCCTTCGGCACTGGCCCTGCCCCTGCGCTCCTTTATCGCGTCGTCCACAATCCGCCGGATACCGAGGGCCTACCGGAACAGGTGCGGCGGCTGGCCGAACGCTGCATGCGCAAAGACCCGCGAGAGCGTCCTACCTCGGCTCAGATCCTCGGCGAGCTAGCGGACGCGCAGCCCGTCGAGGGCTGGCTGCCGTACCAGTTCACTGAGCGATTCCGCCCGCAGCCGTCCGGACCCGGGGATACCGTCACCGGCGCGCCGGCCGGTCCGCCGGCGCCGCTTCCGCCGGCTCCGGCTCGGGCGGAACCGGAACCGCTTCCGCCCGAGCCGGAGCCGGAACCGCTTCCGCCCGAGCCGAGTCCCTCGGCGGAGTATCCGGCAACGGTAACGATGGCAGGCGCCAGTGCGCAGGGCCAGCAGGCAGCTGAAACGCCACAGCCAGATCCAGTCCGGAAGCGCAGCCGCTCACGCAAACCCGTATTCGCGGGCATCACCCTGCTTCTGCTGGCGGCCATAGGCTGCGTAGCTGCGCTGACGCTGCCCGGCAAGCCAGCCAGCGACCGTCCGCCCGGGGCGGCCGCTACCAGCCAGCCTCCGACGGCTTCCGCCAGCCAGCGGGCAGCCACCAAACCGCAGGTAAACCCTTGCCAGGGCAACCCCGCCAACTCGGCGGTGGTCGGCTCTGTCTGTTTGACGATCCCCGCGGAATACTGGCAGCAGCTTCGGGAGCCCGATTATCTGACTGCCACAGAGTGCCTGGATGTCTGCGGTGCAGATCTCTACACCGTGAGGTTCATTGTCCTTACAGCGGATGCGTACGACGATGCGTTTCAGGGCCGGAACATCGGAAACCCCGTCCAAGGACTTGGCCTACCGTTCAGCAAACCCCTCAATATTAGCTCCTTCCAGAGCCTTATAGCGGTCATTGGGGGCGGGTGTGATGGCAGCCACCTCGTCAGTTCAGGCACCCAGCCGCTCGGCCCACTGGTCGCCGATTACCGCGAATGGACGTATACGTGCCCGGATAATCCGCCGCAACGGGAACTCCAGGTCTGGAACGTTCCCAGTGCAAAGATCCTCGTGATCTCCTATCAGAATTCACAGACCGGGGCTACGCCCGTGCAGGCGATGGTGGCGGACGCCAGCTTCATTCAGGTGACGGCACCCGCACTGCCGGCGCCTGTCCAGCTCTCACCGCCAACTGGTTCGGTGTTTAGTAACTTCCCGCGCAACACCAAGCTGACCTGGAAGGCCGTTCCCGGTGCTACGAGATATCTTCTGCAAATCCAGACGTGCAACTATTACGGGTGTACCGCCAACCCCGTCGGCGAGAACAGTGATCTTCTCCCGTATTCTGTAATCCTCGATAGCACAACCTACTCATTCCAGTTCGTTGGCGCGCAGCCCGGGCGATGGCGAGTGATGGCACTGCGGTCAGACGGCGGACTGAGTCAGTTCAGCCCGTGGTGGGGATTCACGTACACGCAGTTACGTATGCCGCAGCCATCATGAGACGCGGGCCGTCGGCAGCGAAGGCCCGAAAACGTCGTCGCGGCGGTTGGCCAGCGACGGCAGCCCGGCGCGAACCGACTCGACGAGCGCCATGTCGGCCTCGGCAACCAGGACACCCGGGGATGGGCCGAGGTCGGCCCGGACCACGCCCAGCGGGTCGATGAGCATCGACCGGCCGATGCCGGTGGGTGCCCGGGTCGGCGGCGAGTCCGGGTCGGGCACCTGGCCCGCAGCGGCGATCCACACGGTGTTCTCGATCGCCCGGGCGCGCAGCAGCGTCACCCAGTGCTCCTCCTTGAACAGCCCGGCCTGCCAGGCGGCGCTGACAGTCAGCAGCGACGCGCCACCGACCGCGAGGGCGCGGGACAGTTCGGGGAACCGGATGTCGTAGCAGATCTGCAGCCCCACCCGCACGCCGGCCAGGTCCGCGACGACCGGGCACGAGCCCGGCGCCACCAGGTCGGACTCCCGCTGGCCGAGCGCGTCGAACAGGTGCAGCTTCCGGTAGGACGCGACCAGCGCGCCAGACGGCGACAACGCCACCGCCGTGTTGTACACCCGCCCGTCCGGCGCCGGCTCGAAGACCCCGGCCACCAGGGACACGCCGGCCGACGCGCACGCCGCAGCCAGCCCAGCGCAGAACGGCCCGTCGAGCGGCTCCGCCGCCGCGCGCAGGTCGCTCCCGAACCGCACCATGGCCGCCTCGGGAAACACCGCCAGCGAGGCCCCGCCGCGGGCCGCCTCCGCCAGCGCCGAGCGAACGCGGGACAGGTTGACGGAAGGCTCGGGGCTGACCGGGATCTGACACAACGCGATACGCATGCCTCACCATAACCTGGTCTCGTGAAACGACCTCTGCTCAACCGCCGCCTCGACGGGCTCGGCACATCGATCTTCGCGGAGATGTCCGCCCGCGCCGTCGCCACCGGCGCGGTCAACCTCGGCCAGGGCTTCCCCGACGTGGACGGCCCGCGCGAGATCGCGCAGGCAGCCGCGAACGCGGTCCTGACCGGAAAGGGCAACCAGTACCCGCCCGGGCCCGGCATTCCCGAGCTGCGCAGGGCCGTCGCGGACCACCAGCAGCGGTGCTACGGCCTCGCGTACGACCCGGACACGGAGGTGCTTGTCACCGCGGGCGCGACCGAGGCCATCGCCGCCGCCCTGCTGGCCCTGCTCGAGCCCGGCGACGAGGTGATCGCGTTCGAGCCGTACTACGACTCGTACGCGGCGAACATCGCGATGGCGGGCGCCACCCGGGTGCCCGTCACGCTCAGGCCCCCGCACTTCCGTCCCGACCTGCAGCGGCTGAGCGACGCGATCACCAGCAGGACCAGGGCGATCCTGCTCAACAGCCCGCACAACCCGACCGGCATGGTGCTGACCCGCGCGGAGACCGAGGCCATCGCCGGCCTGGCCATCGCCCACGACCTGCTCGTGGTCACCGACGAGGTGTACGAGCACCTGGTCTACGACCGCGAGCACATCCCGCTCGCGTCCCTCGACGGGATGCGCGAGCGCACCGTCTCGGTCAGCAGCGCGGGGAAGGCGTTCAGCTTCACCGGCTGGAAGGTCGGCTGGGTCACGGGCACTCCGGCGATCGTCAACGCGGTGCGCACGACCAAGCAGTTCCTCACGTTCGTGAGCAGCGGCCCGTTCCAGTACGCGGTGGCGGAAGCGCTCGCCCTCCCAGCTGCATACTTCGAGACGCTCGCGGAAGACCTCAAGAAGAAGCGCGACTTGTTCGCCAGCGGCCTGAAGGAGATCGGCTTCGAGGTGTACCAGCCCGACGGCACGTACTTCATCACCACGGACGTGGCACCGCTGGGCGCGCGTGACGGCATCGAGTTCTGCCTGAACCTGCCGGACAGGGCGGGGGTGGTGGCGATCCCGAGCGCGGTGTTCTATGACGACAAGGAGGCGGGCCGCACGCAGGTGCGCTTCGCGTTCTGCAAGCGCACGGAGATACTGGAGGAGGCCCTCAGCCGGCTGGCAGTCCTGGCCAGGTAGGGCCACGTCAAGGGAGGCGCCCGATGGCGGGAATCGCCCAGGAAGTGCAAGCTGACGCCGCGTTCGGCACTGATCTGTACCTGAAACTGGCGGCCACGGGCAACGTGGTGTTCTCGCCGGCCAGCATCGCGGCGGCGCTGCGGATGGCGCTGGCCGGCGCCCGCGGCGACACCGCCGCCGAGCTCGCGGCCGCGCTGCACCTGCCCGGTCCTGAGGCCGCCACGGACGGCCTTGCGCAGCTCGCCGCGATCCGCCCCGGTGACAGCCTCACGTTCCG
>JASHXJ010000245.1 GCA_030043595.1 Trebonia sp. | reverse complement strand
ACCGCCCAGGCGAAGAAGGAAGCGCTGGAGAAGGCAGGCGTCCGCGTCGGCAAGACCCCAAGCGAGACGGCCGCGCTGATCCGCGAGGTGATGCGCTCCGCGTAGACCGCGCTGGCGGGTAGCCGAACCGCGCGCGGAAACTCTGCATCGCGGTCCCCGCGGCCCTGCCCGCGCCGGTTACACGGGCGCCACGGCAGGGTATTGCGTTGTCGAGTGGCTGGCCGTCTGCTACCGGAGCCACGAGTACCCGCGTAGCGCGGGTTGCACTACAGGGCCTGCAGGGGATTGGCAGGAAGCCGCACGTCCGTGACGCTGTCCGGCCGGGCGCGGCGACGGGGGGTAGACGATGAACGGTCATTTCCGGCGTCCCCGCTGGCTGCTGGCAGGGGCGGCTGTGACGGTCGCGGGCCTGCTGGCCACGGTCCTGCCCGCGGTGGCGGCGACCGGGGCGCAGACGCAGGCCCCGGGCGGGCCGGCCGTGCCGGTGCTGGACTGGCAGCCATGTCCCGGGCAGCCTGGCTTTTACTGCGCGACCGCGCAGGTGCCGCTGGACTACGGGCAGCCGCACGGGCAGATGATCGACCTCGCCGTGATCAAGCACCCGGCGACCGACCCGGCTCGCCGGATCGGGTCGCTGTTCTATAACCCGGGCGGCCCGGCTGATGCCGGGACCACCGACCTGCCGGTGGAGTACCCGCTGTTCCCGGCCGCGGTGCGGCAGCGGTTCGACATCATCAGCTGGGACCCGCGCGGCGTCGGCAGCAGCACCGCGGTGCAATGCTTCCCTACCCAGGCGGCCGAGGCTGATTTCTTCGCCGACCTGCCTGCCGGGTTCCCGGTCGGGCCAGCCCAGCAGGCTACCTGGATCTCGCTGTTCACGCAGTTCGCCCAGCGCTGCGAGCAGGCCAACGCCACGCTGCTGGCGCACGTCTCCACCGCCGAGACGGCGCGTGACCTGGACCTGCTGCGCCAGGCGGTCGGCGACCCGGTGCTGAACTACCTCGGTGTCTCCTACGGCACCTACCTCGGCGCCACCTACGCCAACCTCTTCCCCGGCAACGTCGGCGCCATGGTGCTGGATGGCAACGTCGACCCCATCGGCTGGACCACACCCCGGCAGGCAGAGGGCATCCCGCTCAGCACCTCGCTGCGGATAAGGACCGAACTTGGCGCCGCGGCGACCATGGGGCAGTTCCTGAGCCTGTGCGGGCAGGCCCCCGCTGCCGACTGCGCGTTCTCGGCCGGGACTGCCGCAGCCACCGAGGCGAAATACGCGCAGCTGCTGAATTACCTGCGCGCCCGCCCGGTGACCACCTCGATCCCGGCCTTCGGGAAGACGATCCCGGCGGCCCCCGCGACCACGTTCACCTATGCCTTCACCGTGTCGTTCATCACCCAGATCCTGCAAGTCGTTCAGCAGGTGCCCAACCTGGCCCCGGGCTGGGCATACGGCGCGTTCGTCCTGCAGAAGCTCTGGAATCTCGCCCGCACCGGCGGCGGCGAGGCGCACCCGGTCCAGCCTGCCCCTCCGACGGTTGCCCTTGAGCAGGCATATGCCATCGTGTGCGCGGACAGCCCCAACCCGAAAGACCCGGCCGACTACCGGGCCGAAGCCGACCTGGCCAGTGCCCGGGTCGGTCCCGTCGCCCAGTACATAGCGTGGCTGGATGAACCGTGCTCCGGATGGCAGGCCACCGACGCTGACGGCTACTACGGCCCGTGGAACCACCCCACCGCCCATCCCCTGCTCCTGGTCGGCAACACCTACGACCCGAACACCCCCTACCAGGACTCCCTCATCATGGCCAGCGAGCTGGCCGACGCCCGGCTGCTGACCCTGAACGGCTATGGCCACACCGCGCTGAACAACCCCAGCAGCTGCATCCAGAACTACGAAGCCAGCTACTTCATCAACGGCACGCTGCCACCCCCCGGAACCACGTGCCAGCCGGACCAGCAGCCCTTCGCCACCAGCAGCCCCTGATCACCGGGCTCGTGCGGGCGTGGTATGACGGCGGCCGGGCGCTAGGCGGCGCGGCGGGAGCCCAGTGTGTCGCGGACCCAGGCGACAATGTCCGTGGTCGGCGCGCCCGGGGTGAAGATCTTCGCGACGCCGAGCGCGGTGAGCTCCGCGATGTCGGCATCCGGGATGATCCCGCCGCCGAACACCACGATGTCCGCGGCGCCTGCGTCGCGGAGCAGCTCGATGACCCGGGCGAACAGGGTCATGTGGGCGCCGGAGAGCACGGAGAGGCCGATCGCGTCCACGTCCTCCTGGATAGCGGCCGCGACGATCTGCTCCGGGGTCTGGTGCAGACCGGTGTAGATGACCTCGACGCCGGCGTCACGCAGCGCGCGTGCCACCACCTTCGCCCCGCGGTCGTGGCCGTCCAGGCCGGCCTTGGCCACGATGACGCGGATCTTGCCCGATGTGTCTGCCACGGTGCCTCCCCGCACCAGGGTAACCGTGCCGCGAGCGCTCAGTACACGCAGGGAATGCCGTAGGGGGCGTTGGTGCCGACCGTCACCGCCCCGCCGGCTGCGCCGTTGTTCGCCGCCGACGTCGCCGTCGGCGACGCCGACGCGGAGCTGGCGGGACTGCCGCCGGGCGACCCGAGGCCACTGGGCACGACGGTCGACGTCGTGCCGAGCAGGACCTCAACGTGGCCGGCCGCCAGCGACGTGCCTGCCACGGCGGTCACCCCGAAGTACCGCGCGATCTTCGCCGCGTTGGCCGCCGTCCCGGCGCCGTAGAACACCTGGGTCGCCGGCTGGACTGGCTCCGCCTGGTCCACCGAGTTGCCGATGACGCCGGCCGTGTAGCCCGCGGAGACGAAAGCCTGCGAGACGGCGCCCGCCAGGCCGGGCGTGCTGCCGCCGTTGTACACGTCCACGGTGACCGTCGATGGCGGCGGGACAGGAGCCGTCTTCGCCGGCGCCTTCGCGGGTGCCTTCTTCGCCGGCGCCTTCTTCGGGGCCGGCGGCGGGTAGAAGGCGTCGTGCACGACCTGCTGGATATAGGGCACGTTGATGATGTTCACGTCCTGCGGCTGGCTGTAGCCGCTCAGCTGCAGGTTGTTCTCATACGTCGCGATGGGCAGCGTGTAGAACGTCAAGTGGCTTCCGGTCAGCGCGTGCAGCTCGTTGGCGAACAAGGCCAGGTCCCAGCCCCCTGAGGTGATGACGTACCTGTTGGCCACGTCAAGCAGGCTGGTGATCTGGCCAAGGCTCGTCAGCACTCCCTCGTGCTCGAGCTTCCAGATCACGTAGTCGATGACAGCCTGCTGGCGTTTCGTGCGGTCGAGGTCGAGCTCGGGAAGGGAGTCCCGGTCCCGGACGAACGCGAGCGCCTGGTCTGCCTGCAGGTGCAGGTACTGGCTCCCTCCCTTGCGCAGGCTGTAGCCGTCCGCCACCGCGTTCCAGCCGGAATCCGTGTCGTACAGGTTCTCGTCGCCATCCGTCGGCTTCACGCAGACCTCGACACCGCCGAACGCCTGCGCCAGCTCGAAGAAGCCGGCCAGGTTCACCTCGGCGAAGTGGTCGACATGCACCCCGGTCACCGACTCGACGGTGGCGATCGTGGCCGCCTGGCCGGCCTCGTTGGCCAGCTTGTACCGCTGGTCTCTGCTCATGCTGGAGTTGACGGTTTCCTGCAGGCTCTGCTCGTAGGCGTCACCGTAGGCCTGGTCGATCTTCCCCTGCGTCTCGCCGTCGTAGGCCTGCGGGTACGTCACCAGGTCGTCGCGGGGGATCGAGAAGCCGACCGCCTTCTTCCCGCCCGCGAAGATGTGGATCAGGATCAGCGTGTTCGTGTCCTGGCCGCCTACGCCGTCGTACAGAACGCCCTGCACGCTGCCGGCGTGCATCGCCGTCAGGAGGTCGGACGGCAGGACGTTCCCGTCGTAATCGGTGCGGCTTTCCAGGCCCATCAGGAGGATGTTCATCGCCCCCGTCTGCGGCCCGCCCGTATCGACGTCGGAACTGGCGACGCCGTTGATCTTCGCTTGCACGTAATAGGCGACCCCGCTGACGGCGAGAATGACGGCGGAAGCCACGCACGACGCTCCGTACGCCACCTTGGCCCCGAGGACCGTCCCGCCGTGCGCCCTGAACACTGCTGCTGCCCTCCGGCTGACCCGTCACCGTAGGGCGAGGCTACCCGCTTAATAGACGCAAGGTATGCCGTATGGCGCGTTTGCGGGGACGGTCACGGCGCCCCCGTTCGCCCCGTTGCTGTCCGCCGGGTTGAGCGGGGAGCTGGTCGGCGACGGTGACGGTGAGCTGGCCGTGGCGGCGGCCGCGGCCGAGGATGAGCCGATCGTGGCTGGTACTGAGGTCGCGTCCGTCCCCAGGAGTACCTCCACGTGGCCGGCCGCGACGGTAGCGCTCGGGCTCGCGGTCACGCCGGTGAAGTACCCGGCGATCTGCTGCGCGCTGGCCGCCGCGCCGGTGCCGTAGAGCACCTCGGTGGACGGCTGCGTGGGGATGTCGCCGACCGTGCCCGCCTTGAACCCGGCCGAGGTCAGTGCCTGGGACAGGGCGGCTGCCAGCCCGGCCGTGTATCCGCCGTTGTCGACGTCCACGGTGGTGGCGCCGGGAGCGAGCGAGCCCGGCTGCGCGGCCGGGCTGGCCGCGGACGAGGACCTGGCGTGGCTGGTCTTCGGCGTTGCGGGCGGGTAGAACGCGGCATCCACCACCTGCTTGATGTAGGTGGTGTTCACCAGGTTCACGTCCTGGCCGTCCAGGGAGGCGTACTGCGTGACCGGCAGGGTGGTGAATGTCAGGTTCTGGCCGGTCAGGCTCTTCATCTCGGAGAGGAAGTCCAGGATGTCCCAGCCGCGGTCGGTGATGAGGTACTGCTTCGCGATCGTGAGCAGCGAGCCCAGCTGGCCGAGGTCGGTGAGCACGCCCTGCGTCTTGAGCTTCCAGTTCACGTAGTCGATGACGGCCTGCTGGCGGTGGGTGCGGTCGAGGTCGCCGTTGGCGAGAGAGTCCCGGTCCCTGACGAACGCCAGCGTCTGCGCCGCGTCCAGGTGCAGGTACTGGCTGCCTCCCTTGCTCAGGTTGTAACCGTCAGCCACCGCGTTCCAGCCGGAGGCCGAGTCGGTGAGGTTCTCCCCGCCGTCCTCCGGCTTCACGCACACCTCGACGCCGTTGAACACGTTGGCCAGCTCGTAGAACCCGTCCAGGTTGAGCTCGGCGAAGTGGTTGATTGTCACGCCGGTGAGCGCCTCGACCGTCTGTATTTCCGCCAGCCGTCCCGCCTCGTTTTCCTGGTACGCGAGCTCGTCCTGGTTCAGGTGCGAGCCAGCGAGCTTGTTCGCCTCGTTGGCCATGGCGAAGCCGTACGCCTGGTCGATCTTGCCCATCGTCCCGCCATAGCCGTCGGTGCCCTCCATGGTGACCCAGTCGTCGCGCGGGATGGAAAAGCCGACCGCCCTCTGCCCGCCGGCGAAAATGTGGATGAGGATCAGGGTGTTGGTCGCGTTGCCGCCCTGGTCCCCGATGTGCATGATGTCCTCGAGGCCGCGGGGCAGCGGGTCGCCGTTCCAGAATGTTCGGCTTTCCAGCCCCATCAGCAGGATGTTCATCGCGCCGACGGACGGGCTGCCGGAGATAACGTTCGAGCCGCCGATGCTGGAGATCTCGCTCTTGACGTAGTACGCGAAGCCGCTCGTAACCATGACAAGCGACGCGACGACGCAGCCGAGGGCGTATCCGGCCTTGGCGGCGATTGCCCCGCCGTGCCCCCTGAACATCCCATCGCCTCCGGCCTGGCCTATCACCATTGCCGGGAAGACTACCTGCTCAACCTGTGGGGAAGCTTAGTTGTAAGGACCTCGTTGGAAGATTGGCAAGGAACTACGGCACAGTTGCACCCAAATACGCCCTGAGCTGGCACTCCGAAGCAGTTGCGGACGAGCGGCCCTTGATTGGGGCGATCTTAGGATTCGATGCACTAATCTCTGCAGCAATGACCACACCTCCTGGGCAGGAGCCCCGAACTGGGCCTGCGCGCGGCCGCCCTTCCCGGCCAGCGCCGCGCGGGGCTGATCCCGGATGGCCGACGGGTGGCCCGGACGTCCGCGGACCTGGCATGGCGGGTGGCCAGGCCGGGACGGGGTCCGGCCGCGATGGGGCCGACCGCAGGCGCGGCAGTGGCATGGCCCCTG
>JASHXJ010000244.1 GCA_030043595.1 Trebonia sp. | reverse complement strand
TTACTCAGCCCGCACTGCTGCCCCAGTCACCTCAGCAGCCTGCGATGGCTCCGCAAGCGCAGCCGGCGCCTCCGGTCCAGTTCGCTCCGGCCTCGTACGCAGCGCCCGCCCCGCTCGCGCCGCCGTCTGCCGCCCCGGTGCCGGTCGCCGCCCCGGTGCCGGTCCCCGCCCCGGTGCCGGTCGCCAGCCCGGCACTGCCGATCGAGTCCGCTGCCGCCGACGCGCTTTCCGCCTCGTCCCGGACGAGCCCGCCCGCACAGCCGGGACCGCTGAGCAAGCTGACCGGCGCGGTCCGGGGCCGGCGAGCGGCACGCAAGCCGCGGCTCGCGATGTCCGCGGTCTTCGCCGACCTGGTGGACATGGCCGACATCCCCCGGTCCGCCTACGCGGTCGACGAGGAGGTCACCGGCGCGATGTGCCTGTTCAAGACCGACGGCGGCTACGAGGTTTTCAGTTGCGCCGAAGACGCCCGGCACGAGGTGCGCTTCTTCGAGGACGAGGAGGCGGCGTACTTCTACCTGTTCGGCGTGCTGGCGGCGGAGGCACTGCGCAACGGGCGGCTCAGCCCGCGCCGCGGCTGAGCCGGCACACGCCCTGGCCGGCGAGGTTCACAGAAGACAACATTGCGGAAAACTTACGACCTCCACGGAAATAGTCAAAAACCCGCGCGCCGACCACTTAACTGCCGCTACAGTCTGAATGGCCGGCGGGGCTGACGGTCCCCCGCTCCCCAAGCAGCCCCGTCGGCCCACCCCCCAAACTCGCCGCGGGACCCCTCCGAAGCCGTGTCCAGCGGTCCCCGTGAAGCCTGCAAACCCGCAGCGCAGCAGGGGTATCAAGGATTACCTCGCGTTCCACTCAGAACGTCTTTCTCTTGCATATCTCATGCCGCCAATAAATGGGTAATTCTTGGCAACAGCACACAACTAGGATTGAATTATTAAAACGGCCGAATCGTGCAGCACTACCACACGATAGGTTGCACATGTGATCACAGCTCAACATCCGCCGATCGCCACGGTCGAGGCGCCGGGCATCGCGAGCCTCGCGGTTCGTGACCTGCTGCACGGCTCGCACCAGTCAGGCCGGGTACTGGCCGTCGTCCAGGGGACGATCATCGCGGAGTTTCCCGGCGCGCGGCGCGAGCCGCGGGTGATCGCGATTTCCGCTCCCGACGCGGTCCGGCTGCCGAATGCCATCATCACCAGCATTCCGGCGGGCCCCGCGGCCGCGGCGGCAACCTCTGCCGCTAACCTCCCAGAAGCTACAAAAGACACAAAGGTCACAAAAGCCATTCGGGCGGCCAGCGCTGTCACCGCCAGCACCCTCACCTCCACCACCCTCACCGCCAGCACGGCCATCGCTAGCACCGTCATCGGCGGCACGGTCATCGCCGGCACCGTCACTGTCAGCACCGGCGGCGGCGCTATCCGCGTCGGCGGCCTTACCGTGCAGGCGCGCCGCTGGTGGGACCCGTCCCCGGTGTTCGGCCCGCTGTCCAGGGAGCGGCTGGACCGCGGCGCCGCCATCCTGGCGCGAGTCTGCAGGCAGTCCGCTCCCGGTCCCAGCCTGGCCGACCACGACGGGCCGAGGATCCTCGCGTCGTGCTGCGCGGCCGGTGACCTGGCAGGCGCCGTCGAGCAGGCCGAACACCTGGTCGGACTCGGCGCGGGCATCGTTCCCGGCGGCGACGGCGTGCTGTGCGGCCTGCTGCTCGCGCTGCGCCTGCTCGGCGGCGCGACCCCTGGCGGCACCCGCGCCGTGTGGCTGGCCGACTGGCTGAGCGCCGCCGTCACCAGCTACGCGGCGCAGCGGACGACCCCGCTGGCCGCCTCGCTGCTGCACTGCGCGTCGCGCGGCCAGGCGCCTGCCGAGGTCGCCGCCGTGCTGCACGGCGTGGCCGGGGAGGACCCGGTCGAGCCCGCCGCGCGCAGGCTCCTCGACGCGAAGACCGCGGCCGCCCTCGGCACCGCGGATCTCGCCTGGGGACTGGTCGCGGGATGCCGCGCCGCGCGTGCGCTGTCCGTATCCTGAACCGCATGACGATCCCGCTCACCGGCGCCCAGTACGAGATCGAGGCCGGCGACTACCGCGCCACCGTGACCGAGCTCGGCGCGGGCCTGCGGGAACTGACGCATGCCGCGACGCCGCTGGTGACCGGGTTCGACGCCGACGAGCTTCCGCCGCACAGCGCCGGGCAGTTGCTCGCCCCGTGGCCGAACCGCATCGACGGCGGCAGCTACGCATTCGGCGGCGCCACCTACCATCTAGCGCTGTCTGAGCCCGCCCGCGGCAACGCCATTCACGGCCTGAGCCGCTGGATTCCCTGGACCCTCGTGGCGCACCACCGCGGCGAGGTGACGTTGCGCAGCGTGCCGCACGGCCAGCAGGGCTACCCGTTCGCCGTGCAGGTCGACGTGACATACCGGCTGCACGCGCAGGCCGGCCTGCACGTCACCGTGAGCGCGGCCAACAGGGGCAGCCGCCCGGCTCCCTGGGGCCTCGGCCAGCACCCCTACCTGGCCGTGGCGAGCCCGGTGGTCGACGACTGCCAGCTGACTGTGCCCGCTGACCGGTGGCTGCCCGTCGACGCGCGCGGCATACCCTCGGGCGCGCCGCGGGACGTGTCCGGAACGGACTTCGACTTCCGCACCGCGCGCAAGCTCGGTGACACCCGCCTTGACCACGCGTTCACCGGCCTGCGCCGCGAAGCGGACGGCCGCGCCTGGGTTCGGCTCGAAGGCAGCGGCACGCGGACGGCGCTGTGGGCCGATGCCACGTTCGGCTGGCTGCAGGTGTTCACCGGCGACCCGCTGGAACCGGAGCACCGCCGGACCGCGCTGGGCGTGGAGCCGATGACGTGCCCGCCTAACGCGTTCGTCAGCGGCGAGGACCTGATCGTGCTGCAGCCGGAAGGCACTGTCCGCTGCCAGTGGGGAATAAGGAGCTTTTCTCCGAACGAAACGCGCTGACTCCGGCCACCCGCGCCAGGTCCTCCGGGGTGTCGATGTCATAGGGGCTGCCCGTGTCGCCGCACTCGACGAGCGTCACGAGCTCGGGGTGGGCGCGCAGGAACGGCCGCGCCCCGGTGTCCCCGGCGGCGAGCCCGAGCACCGAACCCCAGTGCTCCCGCGCGATGAGCACGGGATTGCGGGGCTTCCCGTCGTAGGCGGCGACCGCGACGCTGGCCCCGTCCGCGTAGGCGGCGATCAGCCGGCGCACCGCCTCGACGCCCACCAGGGGCTGGTCCGCGAGCGCGACCACGGCGGCACCGACGTCGTCG
>JASHXJ010000243.1 GCA_030043595.1 Trebonia sp. | reverse complement strand
CTGTGGTCGCTCGGGCTCGGCGAGCCGGTCATGGTCAGCGCGATGCACGGCCGGGGCAGCGGCGACCTGCTCGACATGGTGCTTGACGCGCTGCCCGAGGCGCCCGCGCAGCGGGAGCCGGAGGCCGGCCCGCGCCGGGTGGCGCTGATCGGGCGCCCGAACGTCGGGAAATCCAGCCTGCTGAACAAGCTCGCCGGCGAGCAGCGCGCGGTGGTCGACCCGGTGGCGGGCACCACCAGGGACCCCGTGGACGAGCTCGTCGAGCTGGGCGGCACGACCTGGCGGTTCGTGGACACGGCCGGGATCAGGCGCCGCTTCCGGGAGAGCCAGGGGGCCGACTACTACGCGGCGCTGCGCACCGCCGGGGCGCTCGACCGCGCGGAGGTCGCGGTGGTGCTCATCGACGCCAGCCAGCCGCTCACCGAGCAGGACCTGCGGATCATCACGATGGTGATCGAGGCCGGCCGGGCACTGGTGATCGCCTACAACAAGTGGGACCTGACCGACGAGGAGCGGCGGCATTACCTGGAACGGGAGATCGACCGGCAGCTCTACGGCGCGCGCTGGGCGCCCCGGGTGAACATCTCGGCCGCCACGGGCCGGCACGTCGAACGGCTGGTGCCGGCCATCGAGCAGGCGCTGGCCAGCTGGGAGCAGCGGGTGCCCACCGGGCAGCTGAACGCATGGCTGAACCAGCTCGTGGCGGCGACGCCGCCGCCCATGCGCGGTGGCCGCCAGCCGAGGATCCTGTTCGCCACGCAGGCGGGAACCAGGCCGCCGCACTTCGTGCTGTTCACCACCGGGTTCCTCGAGGAGACCTACCGGCGGTTCATCGAGCGCCGGCTGCGGGAGGAGTTCGGCTTCGAGGGCACCCCGGTCAAGGTGACCATGCGGATGCGGGAGAAGCGCGGCAAGGGGGCCGGCGGCAAGGGCGGCCGCCCCGCGCGCCCCGCTGCCCGCCGCGGCTAGCTCCCGCCCGTCGCGCGCCCCCGGTAGATTTCCTCCGTGGTTACCCCGCAGCAGCTTCTTGACCTGGACAGCAAGCGAGTCTGGCATCCGTATGCGCCGATGCCGGGGACGCATCCGCCGCTAGTCGTCGAGTCGGCCCGCGGGGTGCGGTTGCGGCTGGCTGGCGGCCAGGAGCTGGTCGACGGGATGTCGTCGTGGTGGGCGGCGATCCACGGCTACGCGCACCCCGCGCTGGACGCCGCGATACGCCAGCAGCTCGGGCGGATGAGCCACGTGATGTTCGGCGGGCTGACGCACGAGCAGGCCGTGGTGCTGTGCGACCGCCTCGCGGCGCTGGCACCGGACGGGCTCGAGCACGTGTTCCTCTGCGACTCCGGGTCGGTCAGTGTCGAGGTCGCCGTGAAGATGTGCCTGCAGTACTGGCGCTCCCGCGGGCAAGCCGCCAAGCGCAGGCTGCTGACCTGGCGTGGCGGGTACCACGGCGACACGTTCATGGCGATGTCGGTATGCGACCCCGAGGGCGGCATGCACCGGATGTGGGACGGCGTGCTGCCCGGGCAGGTCTTCGCCGGGCCGCCTCCGCCGGGCGTCGGCGCGGGCGTGGACCCTGCGTACGCGGCAGCGCTGCGCTCGCTGATCGAACAGCACAAGGACGAGCTGGCCGCGGTGATCGTCGAACCCGTGGTGCAGGGGGCCGGCGGGATGCGCTTCCACGACCCCGGGTACCTGCGGCTGCTGCGCGAGGCGTGCGACGCGCACGGCGTGCTGCTGATCTTCGACGAGATCGCCACCGGGTTCGGCCGCAGCGGTGCGCTGTTCGCCGCCCGGCACGCTGGGGTGTCGCCGGACGTGATGTGCGTGGGAAAGGCGCTGACCGGCGGGTACCTGTCACTGGCCGCTGCCCTTGCCACCAGCGAGGTCGCGCGCGGGATCGCGGCGGGCGAGCTGCCGGTGCTCGCGCACGGGCCGACGTTCATGGGGAATCCGCTGGCCTGCGCCGTGGCGAACGCCTCCCTCGACGTGCTGCTCGGCGCGGGGCCGGCTGGCGACCCGCCCAGCTATCCCCGTGGATGGCACGCCGAGGTAGCGCGAATCGAGGCCGGGCTGCGTTCTGGCCTCGCCGAAGCCGCCGGCTGGCATGGAGTTGGCGACGTGCGGGTGCTCGGCGCGATCGGCGTGGTGCAGCTGACGCATGACGTCGACGTGGCGGCGGCGACCGCGGCGGCGGTGCGGGCGGGGGTGTGGCTGCGGCCGTTCCGCGACCTGATCTACACGATGCCTCCCTACGTGACCGCGGACGACGACCTGGCCCGCATCTGCGCGGGCGTGCTCGCGGCCGTCCGGGCGGCGACGGCGGCAGCCATCGGGTAGTCCTGCGGCGGGTGCGGGCCCGGCTCGTCCCACTGGTCCGCGAGGGACAGGTGGAACCAGACCGTGGTGCCAGCGGGGTCCCGCAGGTAGCCCCACTGCGCGGCAAGCTGCTGGACGAGGAACAGGCCGTGCCCTTCGGCCGCGTACAGGTCGTTCTTGACCACCGGCGTGCCCGCCGAGCCGTCGTCGACCACCTCGACGAGCACTCCACCGGGCACCCCGATGACGACGATGGTGACCGTGCCGCCCGGACCGCCCGAGTCAGTGTGCTGGATCGCGTTCGTGACGAGCTCGGAGGTGAGTAAAGTCGCGGCGTCCGCGTCGATTCCGGGCAGCCCGCTGAGTGTGCCGGCGATGAAGGCCCTGGTGCGGCAGACGTGCTCCGGGGTGCCGGGGATGGTAAGGGAGCCCAGGATCGCGGCTCGCTGTCGTGCGCCGGACATTCGCTGGTGGCCTGCGGC
>JASHXJ010000242.1 GCA_030043595.1 Trebonia sp. | reverse complement strand
GCGATCTGCTTCTACGGCGTGCTGTGGGCCGAGGGCGCGAACGACGTGCTCGCGGACAGGTTCGATATCCCGCTGTACACGATCACGTGGATCGCCCGGATCGCGATCTTCGTCGTGCCCATCGGCGCCTACTACGTGACGAAACGGATCTGCCTCGGGCTGCAGCGCAAGGATGCCGAGATGCTCAGCCATGGCATCGAGATCGGGATCATCAGGCAGCTGCCGTCTGGCGAGTACGTCGAGGAGGCCAGGCCGCTGACGGAAGACGAGCGCGCCGTGCTTGAGTCCAAGAGGGTGCCTGCCGCCCTGCCCGCGCCCGGCCAGCCGGACGAGAACGGCGTGCCCGCGCCCGCCGCGCGCGGGGTCATGGGCTGGGCGCGCGGGGTCGCCAACCAGGCGTTCACCGAGACCGTCGTGCCGCCCGCCGGGCACGGCAACGGCCACGGCCATGGCAACGGGCACGAGGCCGTCGAGGGTGGCGAGCACGCCGCCGTCGGTGCCGACTCAGAGTCGCAGGCGGGCTCCGCGGAGGCGGGCTCGCACGAGGAGCACTGACCGAAGGTCCCCGCTCGCCGCCGAAAACCCGCGCGGCCGCGTCTTGGGACACTCTGGTTACGCGGGCTCTCCCTTGATCGCGAAGGCCGACAGGCGGCGGGTGGCCAGGATCAGGCCGCCGATGGTGACGATCACGCCCAGGACCAGCGAGGTGGTCAGGGTCAGGCCGGCGCGGAAGTTCTGGTCGGGGTAGATCGCGTTCGCGACGCCGAGCGAGTAGTGCGCGACGGACAGGATGCGGACGCCGCCGACGAGGTTGCCCAGCAGCGCTTCCCAGACCAGGACGTAGAGCAGCCCGACGGCGATCGCGCGGGTGGTGAGGACCGAGGCCATCACGAAGACCGCCGAGTAGACCACCGAGCCGACCAGGGCGCCGGTGAACAGGGCGACCGCCAGCTTGTGGCTGGCCGGGGAGAGCAGGCCAGCGAGCAGCTCGGGAATGGCGGCGAAGACGATCGTCAGGAAGGCGGCGACCGCGAACTTCGTCACGATCACCGACGAGCGGCGAACCGGCGTCGCGAGCAGGTGGATGGCGCTGCCGTCGTCGATTTCCGCGCCGAGGACCCCGGTGCCGATGATCAGCGCGGTCAGCGGCAGCAGCACGGAGAAGCCGAAGTCGCCGAGGACCACGTCCGGCCACTGGGCGCCCGGCGGGCGGGCGGCCCGCAGGATCAGGGTGAGCGCGATCAGGACGACGGCGGGGATCGCGAACAGGAAGGCGCGCTTGCGGCCGAGCGTCGCGCGGACGGTGATCGCAGCCACTGTCCGATTGAACAGGGCGACGGGGTTGAACAGGGAGGACATGGGGGTCGGCTCCTAGTTGGCCTGGTTGGAGATCAGGTAGCTGAAGACGCTCTCCAGCGACTCGTCGGTGGGCAGCAGCTCGCGCAGCGCGATGCCGTGGTCGCGGGTGAGCACGGCGATCTGCGCGCAGAAGGCGCCGAAGTCGTTCGTCCTGACCTGCAGGCCCTTGCCAGTGAACTCCACGGCGTTGGTGTACGGGCGGCCGACGAGGGCGGCGGCCAGCCGGCGGTCGTCGGACGAGCGGACAGTGAACACGTGCGGGCGGCTGGTCATGAGCCGGCGGATCGCGCGGAAGTCGCCGGACGCCGCGAGCCGGCCCGCGACCATCACCTGGATGGTGCCGGAGACCCGTTCCACCTCTTCGAGGATGTGGGAGCTGAAGAGGATGGTGCGGCCTTCGGTGCCGAGCTTGGCGAGCAGCTCCATCATGTGAATCCGCTGCCTGGGGTCCATGCCGTTGAACGGCTCGTCGAGCAGCAGGATCTCCGGGTCGTGCACCAGTGCCGCCGCGACCTTGATCCGCTGGCGCATGCCCTTGGAGTAGGTGGAGATCCGCCTGTCCGCCGCGTCGGCCATGTCGGTCATCTCGATGGCGCGCTGGGTCGCCGCGTCCACGTCAGGCAGCTTGTGCAGCTTGGCGGTGGCGCGGACGAACTGCTCGCCGGTGAGGAAGGCGTACACGGAGTCGCGTTCGGGGACGATGCCGAGGGTCTTGTAGACGTCCGGGCTGCCCCAGCTCGGCGTGCCGCCGACGGTCAGCGTGCCCTTGGACGGGGCGAGGAAGCCCGCGATCATGTGCATGATGGTGGACTTGCCGGCGCCGTTGGGGCCGAGCAGGCCGGTGACGCCGGGGCCGACGGACATCGTGATGTCGTTGACCGCCACCACGTTGCCGTACCAGCGGCTCACGTTGGACAGTTCGATGACGGTCATGACTGGAGCGCCTTCCTCCGGTAACGGGCGAACAGGCCGGCCAGGCACGCGGCCACCAGGGCGAGCAGCACCAGGGCGTAGACGGCGCCGAAGCCGCCCGGCTTGGGCACGTTGTCGGCTGGGTCGGTGCCGCCGAGCCACCGGCACACGCCATCCAGCAAGGTGAAGGGGCTGAACAGCCCGGACACCTTCTCCGCCAGGCTCGGGGCGAGCGGCGGGCCGATCCCGATCGCGCCCTGGCCCGGGCCTGACTGGACGGGGACCGCCGGGCCCGGCTGGACCGCGTTGTTCTCCACCTGCAGCAGGATCTGCGACAGGACGAACGTGAGCAGGAAGAAGATCGCGACCGCGCCGGTGGCGAAGGGGCGGCGGCTGGACAGGGAGGCGAGGAACAGGCTGATAGCCGCGAGCACGACCGACCACATCAGGCCGACGAGCAGGCCGGGGATCAGCGCCCTGGTCTGCGCCCAGACGGCGGCGCCGCCGTGCACGTTGGCGACCGAGCCCGCGTACAGGAACAGCAGCGGCACCTCCACCATCACCAGGCACGCGGCGATGAAGCCGAGGTACTTGGCAAGCGGGTAGTCCGCCGGGCGGATCGGCCGCGAGAAGTACAGCGGCAGCACCCGGCTGCGCAGGTCGCGGGAGACGAGCTCGGGCGCCTGGACCGAGATGAAGACCGTCATGACGAAGATGCGCAGCGTGGGGTTGTACGTGTCGTAGTCCACCA
>JASHXJ010000241.1 GCA_030043595.1 Trebonia sp. | reverse complement strand
GGACCGGAACTCGGCGCCGCCGTGCTGGCCGAGGTGATCCGGACGATCGCAGCGGTGGATCCGGCGATCGCGCAGGTGCCGCAGGGCCACTTCCTGCTCGTGGACGTGCTCGCCGTCTGGGGCTCAGCGCAGCAGCGGCGGCGGCTTTTCGGCGAGGTGCTCGGCGGGGGGCGGTTCGGCAACGGGCTGGCGGAACGCGGCGGGCTGCACGCCCAGGACCTGAAGACGCGGCTGCGCGGCTTCTCTAGCGCCGGCGCCGGTGCCCCTCCTGACACCGGCGCCGGACCCGCCACGGCGCGCCTGACCGGGCGCAAGTACTACACGACCGGCTCGATCACCGCCCGCTGGATCGGGGTCACCGCGCTGGATGACGACGAAGAGCTCGTGCTCGCGTTCGTCCGCCGCGACGCCGCGGGCGTGCAGGTCGACGACGACTGGAACGTCATGGGGCAGCGCGCCACGGTCAGCGGCTCGGCAGTGTTCGACGGCGTGCTCGTCGACCCCGCGCTCGTCGTGCCCTACGCCCGCGCGTTCGAGGTCCCGCAGCAGCTCGGCGCCCGGGCTCAGCTCGTGCACGCCGCGATCCAGACCGGGATCGCCGGCGGCGCGCTGCGCGACGCCGGCGCCTTCGTCAGGACCAGGGCGCGGCCGTTCTTCGAGGCCGCCCGGGCCGGCTGGGCGCGCACCGCCAGCGAGGACCCGCACACCATCTACCGGTACGGCCAGCTGGCCACGAAGGTACGGGCGGCCGAGGCGCTGCTCGCCAGCGCGGCGGCGACGCTTGACGAGATCGGCCGGGTTCCGCGGAACGCGGCGGAAGCCGCCCGCGGCTCGCTCGCCGTCGCGCACGCGAAGGCGTTCGCCAGCGACGTCGCCGCCGAGGTGGCAAGCGACCTGTTCTCGCTCAGCGGGGCCAGCGCGACCGACGAGAAGTACGACCTGAGCAGGCACTGGCGCAACGCGCGCACGCACGCCAGCCACGACCCGGTGGCCTGGAAGTATCACCATGTCGGGAACTTCATGCTGAACGACGTGCTTCCCCCCAACCACGGGCAGCTCTAGCCGATGACCGCACTCGATGAGACCAGCGAGGTCTCGGCCGCGGCGTTCCGCGACGCGATGGGGCATTTCGCGACCGGGGTTACCGTCGTCACGTCGGTCGGCGACGAGGGCGAGCCGGTCGGCACGACCGCCAACGCGGTCACCTCGCTGTCGCTTGACCCGCCGCTTGTGCTCGTCTGCTTCGACCTGGGCAGTTCGACGCTACGGGCGATCCGCCGGCACGGCGCGTTCGCCGTGAACGTGCTCGGTCACCGGCAGCACCAGCTGTCCGCCAACTTCGCGCGCCGCGGCCTGGCCGCGGCCTGGGACGGCGTACGGCACCGCCGCGGGCCCACCGGGAGCCCGCGGCTGGACGGCGTGCTGGCGGTCGTCGAGTGCACCGTCGAGCACTCCCTGCCAGGCGGGGACCACGAGATCGTCGTCGGCCGGGTCCGGCACGTAGAGACCAGCGGCGACGGGGTGGAGCCGCTGGTGTTCTGGCGGGGTAGCTACGCCTCCCTCGAAGGCCAGATTCCCCCGCTGGGCGGCTAAGGGCCCGTGCCGCCAGGCTTGTCCTCGGCGCTGTCCTGGGGAGGGTCTTTGCGGTCTCGGCGACGCCCGGGTGTGAGCTTCCGGCCCAGGTCAGCAGGGCAGAGCGTTCTTTGCCCTCACCGTCGGCGCCGTCGCGCTGCGCGGGCTTACCGCCCTGGCTGGCAATCCCCAGATCGAGGGGTTCAGCGACATCAGGGACGCGATTTCGGAGTCAGTCGCGCTGACGCTGGGGCTGATCGCTGGCGCGGCTCCCGCCGCCGCGCTGGGCGCATATCGCCGGCGGGCCAGGCCGGCATGACGCTGACGGGTAGCGTGGTGACCATGACAGCTCACTCTGGGTGGCGGCCGCGGCACGACGATCCGTTGTTCATCCTGGCCATGGATCACCGCGAATCGTTCGGCAGGACGCTCTTCGACGTCAAGAACGACCAGCCCGACAGCGGCGAGGCCGCCGCCATGGAGACCGCGAAGCGCCTGATCTTCGAGGGCCTGCAGACCGCCCTCCCCGACGTGACCCACGGGCGCATCGGGGTGCTGGTCGACGAGCGGTACGGGCGGAGCGTCATCGACGCGGTCAAGGGCAGCGGGCAGCCGCTGGTGCTGGCGATCCCGGTCGAAGCCAGCGGGCACGAGTGGTTCACGCTCGAGTGGGGAGACGACTGGCTCGAGCACGTCGAGGCGGTCAGGCCCGACTACGCCAAGGTGCTGATCCGGGATAACCCGGAGTTCGACGCGGAGCAGCGCGAGCGGCAGTTCGGCGCGCTCGCGGCGGTCAACGCCGGGCTCCGCGGCGCCGGCGTGCCGCTGCTGTACGAGCTGCTCGTGCCGGCCACCGGCACGCAGCTGGACCAGGCCGGCCACGACACGTTCGCGTACGACCGCGACATCCGCCCCGGCCTGGTCACACAGGTGATCGCGGACAACCAGGAGCACGGTGTCGAGCCCGCGCTGTGGAAGGTCGAGGGCCTGGAGACCGTGGCGGCGGCGCAGCAGGTCGCCGGGCAGGCCAAGGCCGGCGGCCGGACGGCCGACCTGATCGTCCTGGGCCGGGACGCGCCGGCCGACCGGCTCGACCACTGGCTCGAGGTAGCCAGCCAGGTTAGCGAGTTCGTCGGGTTCGCGATCGGGCGGAGCATCTGGGAGGACGCAGTGCGCGGGTACGAGGCGTCCGATCGCGGCGCGGCAGCGGCCAGCCGGGTGCGCGCCCAGGTCGCGGAGCGCTACCTGGGCTTCGTCGCGCACTGGAAGCACTGACGCGCGTCCTGGGCGAGCCAGCCGTCAGCTCCACGTGGTGCCGTTCCAGTGCAGGATCAGGGTCTCGGGCTGCGTGGCGCCCGAGGGCAGCGACCAGCCAACTGCCCACGCGTCAGTGGCGGACGTTGCGGTCACGGCTTGCAGGAAACCGCCCGGGGCCGGGACCCGGGTCCAGGCACGTCCGGTCCAGCGCACGATGAGCGCCCTTCCGACGGAGATTGTCTCGTGACTGAGCGTCCAGTTCCCGCCGACCGCCCATGCTGCGCCGCCAGAGCCACCGGGAACGAAGCAGACCCCCAGCAGCTCCTCGGGCCCCAGGACCCGGACAGGCACGTTCTGCCAGACCTTGCCGTCCCACCGCATGCTCACGGGCACCGGGTTAGCGCCAACCGCACTCCCGACCGCCCAGAGGGCATCACCAGGTCCGCTGGCCATGTCGAACACGTCGCTGCCGGGGGTATGCAACGGGACCTGCACCGGCTTCCACAAGGAACCGTTCCACCGCCAGACGAAGGCAGCGACAGGACCGCCGCCGGGGGGAGTCGCGGAGCCGCCCGCCCAGGCCATCGTCGGCGTGACCACGGCGACGCTGCTGACGGCCGCACCCACGGGCTGCACGGCGGGAACGACGTACCAGCGGCCGCCTGTCAGGTGCAGGAACTTCACCGCGGTGCCGATGCAGGCCACCCAGACGTCGGTCGCTGTAGCCGCCACGGTGCCTGTGAGGCAGCCGATATCCGACAGACTGGCAACCCGGCTCCATCTTCTGCCATTCCAGTGCACGACCAGTGTCCGGAAGTCACCTCCGGCGGAGTTGACGCTGTAGCCGACCGCCCAGACGTCGTCCGCGGAAGCCGCGGTCACCGCGAAGAGCTGGCCGTACGGGACCCCCGCGATCGTCACCCGGGACCACGTCCGGCCGTTCCAATGGAGGGCCAAGGGGCTCTGGCCAGTGCCGAAGTAGCTGCCGGCCCAGCCGACCGCCCAGATGTTGTCCGGCGACGCGGCGGCCAGACCGAACAGCCAGCCGGGCACGCGGTACGACATCGAGACGGCTGGGCTGGCCGGCACCCGGGCCTGTGCCCTGGCGGTCGCGCCCTGGCCGCCGACGGCGGCCAGGGCGAGCACGGTGGTGGCGATGGCAACGGCAGGCCAGGATGCGCGCACGACACGACTCCCATCGCCCGCAGGGGCTTCCGTCGCGATGTTAGCCAGTCGCCGGGATCGGCGCTAGCCGCGGGCAGACGCCACCCTTCGTTCGGGATGAAAGGGGTCTTAATCTTTCAGGGAGCGGCTGATCAGCGGAGTGGCTGTGGCGGACCAGCGGGCGACCGCGGCGTCCAGCTCGGCTAGCTCGGGCTCGGTGACGTAAAGACCGCGGGCCGGGACGGTCGCGCCGAGCTCGACGAGGACCGGGCGCAGGTGGACCTCGACGGCGAGCAGGTGGCCGGGCCAGCCGCCGGTCATCACCGGGACGGCCGTGACGCCAGCCAGCCCGTTGCTGCCGTAGCGGTCGAGGAACGCCTTGAGCATGCCGGTGTAGGACGCCTTGTAGGTCGGGGAGGCGAAGATCGCCACGTCCGCTGCCGCGACCTCCGCGGTCAGCTTCGTCAGCGCCGGGTCGCTCCAGTCGAAGAGGGCGGCGGCGTGTTCGGCGAGGTCGATTTCCAGTCGGTCGGCTTTCGTTCCGAGCGCGGCCGCGATCGCGCCGGCGACGGCCAGGGCGACCGAGTGGGTGCGTGACTGCGGCTTCGGGTTGCCGGTGACGACGGCGATCGTCGTCATGACGCGGCCGCCGGGTCGTGGGCGGGGGCGAATGGGGTCAAGGTCACTCCTGTGTCGGTTGGTGCCGGGTGTTTCCAGAGGCCACGCTCGGCCAGGATCGGGAGGACGCCCTCGCCGAACCAGTACGCCTCCTCCAGGTGCGGGTAGCCCGAGAGGATGAACTCGCCGATGCCGAGGCTGGCGTACTCGGCGATGCGATCGGCGACTTCGGCGTGGCTGCCGACCAGCGCGGTGCCCGCGCCACCGCGGACCAGGCCGACGCCGGCCCACAGGTTAGGCGCGACGGTGAGGCCGTCCCTGTCGCCCTTGTGCAGCTCGCGCATGCGGCGCTGGCCCTCGGACTCGCTTTGCGCCAGACCGTCCTGGACGGTTTTGATCATGGCCTCGTCCACCCGCTCGATCAGCTTGTCTGCCTGGCGCCAGGCTTCCTCGCTCGTGTCGCGGGTGATCACGTGCAGCCGGATGCCGAATCTCGGTGTCCGTCCGGCTGCTGCCGCGTTCGCCTCCATCCAGCGGAGTTTCCTGTCCACGGCGGCCGGGGGCTCGCCCCAGGTCAGGTAGACGTCGGCGTATCGCGCCGCGACCGGGCCTGCGGCCTGCGACGAGCCGCCGAAGTAGATGTCCGGCACCGGGTCGGGCGGATTCGCCAGCCGGGCGCCCGCTACGTTCAGGTGCCTGCCGTGCCTTGTGACGGTCTCGCCGCGCCACAGCCGGGTGACGATGTCCAGGAACTCGGCGGTGCGCTCGTAGCGCTGGTCCTTGTCGAGGAAGTCGCCGTAGGCGCGCTGTTCGGCTGACTCGCCGCCAGTCACCACGTTGAGCAGCAGCCGGCCCTTCGAGTGTCGCTGGAACGTGGCGGCCATCTGCGCGGCCAGGGTGGGCGAGATGAAACCGGGGCGGAAGGCGACGAGGAACTTCAGCCGCTCTGTGACCTCGGTGAGCATGGCGGTGGTCAGCCAGGCGTCCTCGCACCAGGCGCCGGTGGGGGTGAGCGCGCCCTCGAAGCCGAGCTGTTCGGCGCTGCGGGCGATCTGGCCGAGGTAGGCGAGGGTCGGCGGCCTTATGGTCGCGCCTGTGGCCGTTCCCGTGCTGGTCGCCACGCCGTGGCCGCCGCCGACGATGTCCCGGCCGTCGCCGTTGGTCGGCAGGAACCAGTGGAACCGCAATGACATCGTGGTCGCCTCCAGCAGCGGGATGCGGGCTTCCTCACTTATGCCAGACTATATACCTACTATTTTGGTAGGTTTAGTGTACATGAGCTTAGCCGCTGGTTCCTGGCAGGGGCCACTGCGCCGGGCGGAGTCAGTTGTCGTTTCGCGACGTTCGCAGGCAGGCGGGCGCGGCGTATCGTCGCGAGCACGAGGGTGCAGGAAATGCGCAAGCTCGTCCGGCTGCGCTCGGTGGAGCTGGACGGCACGCGGCGGCGGCTCGCGGCCTGCCATGACGTGTCCGACCTGCGGCGGGTGGCGCGGCGGCGCATTCCGCGGCCGGTCTTCGATTACGTCGACGGGGCCGCTGACGAGGAACTGGCCGTGGCGGCCAACGTGGCCGCCTTCCGGCAATGGCGGTTCCTGCCCCGTGTGCTTGCGGACGTTGCCGTGGTGGACACGTCGGTGACTGTGTTCGGCTCTGCGCTGCCGGTGCCGTTCCTGCTCGGGCCGGCCGGGTACACCCGGATGCTGCATCCCGACGGGGAGAGCGGTGCCGCGCGGTCGGCGGCGCGGCACGGGCTGCCGTACACGCTGTCCACGATGGCGGCCACCGGCATCGAGGAGGTCGCCGCCGCCGTGGGCGGCGATGCCGGGGCGGCGGGCGGTGCTGGCGCAGGGGGCGGTGCTGGCGCAGGGGGCGGTGCTGGCGCAGGGCGGCCGGAGCTGTGGTTCCAGCTGTACATCCTCAAGGACCGGGTACAGGCCAACGACCTGGTGAGCCGCGCCGCCGACAACGGGTACCGCGTGCTCGTGGTGACCGTCGACACCGTTGTGGCGGGGAACCGCCTCCGCGACCACCGCAACGGGCTCTCCGTGCCGCCCGAGCTAAGCCTGCGCACGGTGGCGTCGGTGGCCGGAAAGCCCGGCTACTGGCTGCGGCTGCTGTCCGGCCCGGCCCTTGACTACGCCAACTTCGCCGGGCGGGCCCCGACGACCATCAGGCAGACCGCCGACTTCTTCGACGCCGGCATCGACTGGTCCGATATCACGGACCTGCGGTCGCGGTGGCCCGGCAAGCTCATCATCAAGGGGCCGCTCGGCCCGGCCGACGCGCGCCGGGCGGTGGAGCTCGGCGCGGACGGGATCCAGCTGTCCAACCACGGCGGCCGCCAGCTGGACCGGGCCGTCGCGCCCGCCGACCTGATCATGCCCGTCCGGGAGGCCGTCGGGCCCACGGTCACGCTGCTCGTCGACTCGGGCATCAGGCACGGCGCCGACGTGGTGGTGGCGCTCGCCCTGGGCGCGGACGCCGGCGTACTCGGGCGCGCGTACCTCTACGGGCTGATGGCCGGAGGCGAGCCGGGCGTGGACCGCGCGCTTGACCTGATCATCAGGCAGTTCCGGTCGACGATGCAGCTGCTCGGGGTCACTTCGGTCGCCGAGCTCCGCAAGCGCGGGCGCGAGCTCATCGCGCGGGGGGCGGGGTGATTGCGCCGGGTCTCGGATGGCCGTTGACCCCGGAACGCCAGTCACAGTGCGGCGTTTCAGCCACGGGAGTACGCGGCGCTGAAGCGGGACGGCGTGGCCGGCGAGCGCCTTTGTATGCGTTCGGCACGACATAACGGGACAAACCGGACGCGAAAATGGTCGGAGCGCATACAAAGACAAGGGAAGTGACTGATGTGACGGCGGGCGGGCATGCCAGGGCGCCGCTTCCGGCGGGCGGTTCGCGGAAGGCGGGTGGCGAGTTACGAGCGAGGCGGGAGCGGCGG
>JASHXJ010000240.1 GCA_030043595.1 Trebonia sp. | reverse complement strand
GGCGCGGCGGGCGCGCCACGATCTGGCCGCTGCCGCACCGGCCCGCGATGTCCACCCGCAGCAGCACGGGCACATCCGGCCCCCAGGGCGCGCGCACGCGGACGCGCCCGCTGCGCACGGACACGTCGTCGGCGTCCACCACGATGCCCGGCCTGGTGATCAGCGTGATGTGCCCGCTGCGGACCTCCGCGTCGATGTGCAGCGCCGGCTGCGTGATCACGGCCTGGGTGAAGTCCAGGGTGATGTGCCCGCTGGTCACCTTCAGGTCCATCCGGCTCGGCACGACCCAGCGCCCGCGGCGGTCCGCGTGGCCGCTTGAGCAGTGCAGCCGGATCAGGTCCTTGGGTGCCTGGGCCGCCGGGGGCGACAGGGGCGACAGGGGCGCCGGGGGCGACAGGGGCGACGGCGGCGACAGGGATGTCGCCGGCGCGACAGCCGTCCCGGCGGCGGGCAGGTCGGCGACCAGCACGGCTAGCTCCGCGTACGTCCGGGCGGTCAGCGCCTGTTCCAGCCGCTCGTCCAGCTCTTCCGGGGAAAGCCGTCCGTCGCCCGCTGCGACCCGCAGCGCCTCGGCGACCTGGTCGCGGTCCGCGTGCGAGGCGCGCAGCGCGCCCTGGTCATCGGTATCCGCCATGGGACAAACTGTAGGAGATATGTTTCCTGTCGGGGGCCGACCCCCCGCAGACCCCTGGCCTGGCTACCCCGCCGCGCGCGCGAGCCGCGGCCGCCCGGCCCGCTTGACTGGCCGCGCGGACACCAGCATCTCGCTCACCGGCTTCTCCGTCACCATCGCCTCGAATGCGCCGGCGTCCATCGTCACGCGCCTCGGCAGGTCCTCGCCGGGCAGGTAGAGGTCCAGCACCGCAACCCGCAGCGTGTCCTTCTCCAGCGCCAGGGCCTCGTCGGCGAGCGCCTCGATCTCCACCGGCCCCTCACCCAGGTCAGGGTGCTCGTGGATCACGATGCGCGCGAGCACGTCGTCCCGCATGATGAGCTGGCCGCTCAGGTCGCTGAACCGGACAGTCTTCTGACCCATGTGATTCGACCCCTCTTTCTGAACCTCTTGCGTTGAGGTCAACACTGCCGGAAACCTGTTCGTTTGTCAAACGCGTGTTCTATAACGAATTCCGTATACGAAACTATTCTCGACACGCCGGCCGCTCAGTAGTAGTCGCGCATGAGCTCGCGAACCCACCCTGGTTCGCGTACCTCGCCACGCGGCGCCAGCGCGCTGCTGTAGGCCTTCACGTCGAGCACCGGCGACCCGTCCAGCGCGTCCAGGCCGCGGACGGTCAGCCTGAGGCCGTCGACGGACAGCAGTTCGCAGCGTGAGACGCCGAGATGGTTCGGCCGCAGCGGTGAGCGCCCCGCCAGCACTCCGGTCATCGGCCATGCGGCGTCGCCACGCGGGTGAAAGGCGCTGCGACGGGTGGAAAACGCCAGGTGGAAGTGGAACACCACCTCGATATGAGAAAAGCCGGCCAGGCCAATGGTCGCGTCCGGCTCGAGTTCGGCCGGGTCGAGAACGATCGTCGACGTGACGTCGCCCCAGTGGTCCTCGTAGATCTCGGTGCGCCCGCCACGCACGACGCCGATCGGCGTGACAGTGATCAGGTCCCCCATCGCTTCCCCGTGAGCAGGTCGGTGGTCCTCGTGCTGAGCCCGGCTTTCCTTGAGGTCTACCCCCAGCCCGGCTAACCGAAGAAGGAAATCCGGGAAAGCATCTGCTCCGCGGCGCTGATCAGGCGCTGCGCTGTCTCCGCTGCCCTGCCGGCTTCCTGGGCAGTGGCTGTGTCGGAGGGCAGATGCGGGTATTCGAGCTCGTTGCGCCGCCTGCGGAGGGCACCGAAAGGACGGAACCCGTCTCCGAACTGGGCGCGGACAGCTCGTTCGACCGCGTAGTGACCCCCGCTGGTTGTCGCCCTGAGCCCCTGCTGCGCCAGCAGGGCGACGCAGGCGAACCGGGCGGCGTCGTAGGCGAGGACGTACGCGCTGTGCGGATCGTCCGCGATCAGCCTCGCCGCCGTGGCAGCTGTCTTCCTGGCCTGCTCGAGCAGCGCGCTTCCGTCGGCCTGTGCTCCGGTTACCAGTTCCAGCTGGCCCGCGGCGATGAGCTCTTCGATCTCGGCCTCGCCCCGTGCCCATCTAGCCACCGCTGTCGTCCTGCGGTGACTTCAGCTGGCCGCTGCCGCCTGCGTGATCGGGCACGAGCACCGCCACGAACGGGCCGGACCGGATTTGCCGCACCAGCGGGTCTGCTCCCGCATGCCATGCTTCCGGCGTCCGGATCACCGGGTTGACGGGGAGTGCCAGGCGCTGCTGAGCGCGGTCGGCGGCGTCGTACACGTCCTCGCGAAGCGGACTCCCGACGACAAGGACGTCCAGGTCGTGCGGCGGCCTCCCGGGATGCTGCCAGTACCGTGCCGCCCAGGAACCGAAGATCAGCACCTGCTGCGCTCCGGCAACCCCGGCGAACTCCTCGGCTACCACCTGCGGCGGCCCCCAGGACAGCAGGAGCAGCTCGGTCAGCGGTCCGGTAAGGCGGTTTCCCTGATCGGCCCGCACCATGACCGAACGGCCCGCCTCGCGCCGCAGCAGCAGGCCCGCGTCCGCCAGTCGCCTCACCTCGCCGTGCACCGTGCTCAGCGGCGCGCGAAGGCGCGCGGCCAGGTCCGTCAGGCTAAGCTCCTGATCGGGCCGCAGCAGCAGCGCCGCCAGGATGTCGGCCTGCAGGCGGGACCGGAAGATCGGCAGCAGCGCGGGAGCCGCACTTCGCATAACCTGAATATATCTACGAGTTATCCGAAGAGTCAAGAACGGCGCGGTCAGGCGTCCCGCCGCACCAGCAGCCAGCAGCCGACCGCCAGCGCCGCCGCCGGGTACAGTGCCGTGATCGCCAGCTCGAGCCACGGTGACCAGGTGAAACCGGGGACGGGCTTGACCGCCGCCAGCGAGTTGCCAGCGATCAGCTCGGGCATGAGCCGCCCGGTGCCGCGCGCCGCGAGCCCGGTGCCGATCGGCAGCACGAACAGGCCGCCGGCCAGCGTGGCGACGGCGGCGGCGCTGTGCCTGACGATGGCGCCGATGCCCAGCCCGGTCACGCCGATCAGCGCGAGGTAGGCGCCGGCCATGAGCACTGCCCGGAGCACGGAGCCCTGGCTGAGCGACGGGTGCGGCACCGACGATCGCAGTACCGCGATGCCCAGGAAGAACGAAGCGAACGCCGTGAGCTCGCCGAGAGCCAGGGTCACCAGGCCGAACACGGCGGCCTTGGCCCACAAGACCATCGGCCGCCGCGGGACCGCTGCCAGGGTGAGCCTGATCATGCCGCAGGAGTACTCGCCGGTCATGGCCAGGACGCCGAGAACGCCGGTGATGACCTGGCCGACGACGATCCCGGCCAGCACGTTGCTGGTCGGGTCGCCGGCGCGGCTGCGCGTGTTGAACCCGGCGACAACGCCGAGCGCGACCGTCACGAACATCCCGGCGCCGAGCACCCACGTCGTGGCGCGCAGGCTGCGCAGCTTGATCCATTCCATCCGGGCGACGTCCAGGAAGCCGTATCCGTCCATCACGAAATCCCTTCGGTCAGGCCGAAGAACGCTTCCTCCAGCGACCCGCCCGCCCGCGCGGACAGCTCGGCGGCCGTGCCGTCGGCGACCAGCCGGCCGCGGCTGATCACGATCAGCCGGCCCGCGGTCAGCGCCAGCTCGCCGATCAGGTGGCTGGACACGAGCACCGTGCGCCCCTGCCCCGCCAGCGACCTGGTGAGGTCCCTGACCCAGCGGACTCCTGCCGGATCCAGGCCGTTGGCCGGCTCGTCGAGCAGCAGCACGCCCGGATCGCCGAGGAGCGCGGCCGCGATGCCCAGCCGCTGAGCCATGCCGAGGGAGAACGTCCCGGCCCGGCGCGAGGCGACGTCGCTCAGTCCGGCCAGGCCGAGCACCTCGGCCACGCGCCGCCGGGGGATACCGCCGCCCGCGGCGAGCGCCGCGAGGTGCCAGTAGGCGCTGCGGCCGGGGTGGAACGCCCGGGCCTCGAGCACTGCCCCCACCGACCGCAGCGGCCAGCGCAGGGCGCGGTACGGCACCCCGTCGATGAGCGCCTCGCCGCGGGACGGCGCGTCAAGGCCCATGATCAGGCGCATCGTGGTGGACTTGCCGGAGCCGTTCGGACCGAGGAAACCGGTCACGGTGCCGGGACGGACGTCGAAGCTCACATCGTCCAGGGCGAGCGTGCCGCCGTAGCGCTTGCTGAGGCCGTGTACCGCGATCATGGCCACGACGCTACGAACCCGGGCCGCCGGACGGCATCGCCGCCAGGAGCCAACCTCGCGCCAGCGGCTCGTACCCAGGTATGACGCCGCCAGTGTGACGACGCCCGGCCCCGCCATGCCTAACCTGGGGATGTGGACGCGCTGGCGCACGTGCTTGCCGGCCGTGACCGGGTACCGACGTGGCGTTCGGCCGCGACCCGGCGGACGGCGGCGCTGCTCGGCTGGCTCGGCTTCGCGCTGCTCGCCGCGTCGGCGCTGGCCGCCGTGAGCATAGGCCGCCAGCACGGCCAGGGAGTCCATGCAGGCCTCGCGGGCTGGCTCGCCGTCGCGCTCGCCGTATCGGCCGCGCTGCCGCTCGCACCCCGCCGCGCGCTGCTCGCCTGGCGCATCGCCTTTCTCGGTGTGCTGGTCACGCCGCTCGTCCCTGGCCAGACCCGGGCGGACGCCGGCTACTACGCCGTGCTGGCCGTGGTCTATGCCGTGGCCGGGCTGCGCTACGGCGGTCCTGCCCTGTGCTGGATGGCGGCGCTGACGCTGATCCCGGTGTGGCTGTGGACCGGCCCGGACTGGGCGTACCCGGCCCGGCTCACCGGCGGGCTCGTGCTGCTCGCGGCCGCGCTGCAGGGGGTCGCCAGCTGGCGGCGGGACCGGCGCGCGCTCGCCCGGCAGACCAGGACCGCCGAGTTCGCGCGCGAGCGCAGCGCCGTCCTTGAGGAACGGGCCAGGATCGCGCGCGAGCTGCACGACGTGGTGGCGCACCACTTGTCGATGATCGCGGTGCAGGCGGAGACCGCGCGGTACCGGCTGGCCGCCCGGCCAGGCGCGACCGGGACCGGAACCGAGCTGCCCGAGCCGGTCCTCGCGGAGTTCGCCGCGCTGAGCGGCGCGGCCCGGGAGGCGCTCACCGAGATGCGCAGGCTGCTCGGCGTCCTGCGCGCCGACCACGCCGACCTGGTGCCCCAGCCCAGGCTCGACGACCTGCCGGACCTGGTCGACGCCGCCCGCCGGGCGGGCGCCGCGGTCACGCTGACCGTGCCTGATAACAGCAACAGGCGGGCGGTGCCGCCCGGCGTCGGGCTCACCGCCTACCGCATCGTCCAGGAATCGCTGTCCAACGCCGGACGGCACGCCCCCGGCGCGGCGGTCAGCGTGGTCGTCGAGCAGGAGCCACGGACCGTTCGGCTCACGATAAGGAACGGGCCACCGGCGGCGGGCCAGCCGAAAGCGGACGGAACCGGGCACGGGCTCACCGGGATGCGGGAGCGGGTCGCGCTGCTGGGCGGGTCGCTGGACGCCGGGCCGGAGGCGGACGGCGGGTTCGCGGTCCGCGCGGTGCTGCCGGCGGGCACGCCCCGGTGACCGACAGCGCGACGATCAGCTGCCTGATCGCCGACGACCAGGCGATGGTGCGCGAGGGGTTCGGCGCGCTGCTCGCCGCCCAGCCCGGGCTGACGGTCGCCGGGCTCGCGGCCGACGGGGCGGAGGCGGTGCGCCTGGCCAGGCAGACCAGGCCCGACGTGGTGCTGATGGACGTCCGGATGCCGGTGCTTGACGGACTGCAGGCCACCCGCGAGCTGCTGCGCAACGAGACCGGCGGCCCCCGCGTGCTCATGCTCACCACCTTCGACCTCGACGAGTACGTGTACGAGGCGCTGCGGGCGGGGGCCAGCGGCTTCCTGCTCAAGGACGCCCCGGCCGCGGAGCTCGTGCACGCCGTGCGAGTGGTCGCCGCCGGCGACGCGCTGCTCGCTCCGTCGGTGACCAGGCGGCTGATCGCGGACTTCGCGCGGCGCCCGCGCCCGCTGGCGGCCGGCCCTCAGGGCGCCACGCGTACACGCGCCCCCCTCGCCGAGCTCACCTCACGCGAGGCGCAGGTGCTGACGCTGATCGCGCGCGGCATGTCGAACGCGGAGATCAGCGCCACCCT
>JASHXJ010000028.1 GCA_030043595.1 Trebonia sp. | reverse complement strand
GTTCTTGGCCGTTGTGGGCTCGGAGGGATTGTGGAGAATCATCCGGGGGCCGCTGTCTGGGCCGGTGGCATCGACGGACGTGTCCCCGGCGACCGCGCCGGGGCTGACCGGGCGGCCCAGGGCCTTGCCCCAGAAGTCCGCCAGGGCGGCGGGGTCGGCACAGTCGACGGTCAGGGCCGCGAAGCTCAGGTTGACGGTGGTCATGGTTGTTTCCTTCCGGTGGGTTATTGATGGACGACCGTGCTCGATGGAGGGCCTTGCTGACTTAAAGTGTTAACTGACGATACCCCGTAATCACTTCATGATGCAAGTCATCAAGCCTGCCATGTCACTTTAATCGTTAAGTTATCCTGTTCCCATGGACGCCCCGCAGGAGCCCGGCTGGCTCGACGCCGAGGAAAGCCAGACCTGGCGCGCCCTGGCCAGAGCACTGGTCAGGCTCCCGGCCGCACTCGATGCGCAGCTGCGCCGCGACGCCGGGATCAGCCACTTCGAGTACCAGGTGCTGGCCCTGCTGTCGGAGGCCCCCGGCCGCACCCTGAGGATGAGCGCGCTGGCGACGCTGGCCGAGGGCTCTCTGCCGCGCCTGTCCCAGGTCGTCGCCCGGCTGGAGCAGCGCGGCTGGGTGCGCCGCATCCCCGATCCGGCAGACGGCCGCTACACCCTGGCCATCCTGACCGACCAGGGCCAGGCGAAGGTGATTCAGGCCGCGCCCGGCCATGTCCTCGAGGTCCGCCGCCTCGTCCTCGACCCGCTGACCAAGACCCAGTCCCGGCAGCTGCGCGAGATCAGCCGGCGCATTATGCGCGCCATCGGCCCCGACGACTAGCCCCTGCCCGCGCCTAGATCCAGGGGCTGTCCGTGAGAACGGCGACCGATGATGGGAGTTCGCCGGACACGATGTCCGTGAGCGTCACTGTCTCAAGCAGGGCGCGCTCGTGCCCGCAGCGCAATCCCGTGTAGGTTTTGCTGGAACGGCGGCAAGGTACCTGCGACCGCATCCTCAAGGCGTTCGTAAGTCGCCCGGGTCTGGGTCTTCCACGAGGGCTGGGATATCGCGCCGCCCGTGGAGCACGCGCCACACGTCGATGTGATCCTCCCGCTCGATGTAGAAGATCACATAAGGGAAGCGTGGCAGCGCCCAGCTGCGAAGTCCGGGTATCTGCAGCTCGGTAGCGTACCGGGACGTGCCAATGGCGGGATGTTGGCCGAGAATGACGTAAGCGTCTTCGAGCGCGTCGACGAAGGCGAGCGCAGCCTGCTGCGCGTCCTCTTTGAGGTAGAACCCGATGGCGTCCTCGACGTCCCGGCTGGCCAGGGTGCGGGGGATGACAGGCTTGGGACTCACCCGCGGATGCGATCACGGAGCGCGGCGAAGTACGTGGCGTCTGCGGGTCCCGCCGGGTCTGACCGGGCGCCCTCGGCTAGCAGGTTCCGCAGCTGCTGCCTGTCTTGGTCTCTCCGGATCAGCTCGCGCACGTACTCACTGCTCGTGGAGTAGCCCTTCTCCGCGGCCCGCTGTTCGACAAACTCCTTGAGGGAGTCGGGCAGCGAGATGTTCATCGTGCTCATAGCTCCAGCATAGCGACTTGGCAATTTTTGCCAAGTCGTGCAGCTGCCTGGCATTACAGGTGTCGCGCAGGCTGCCGCCTGCTGGGGTTCATTCAGTAGCGAAGCCGCATTTCGGGTCTCCTCAGCGTGACGAAGCTGACAGATACGCCCAAGCGGACGGCGTTCACATCCGGTCACGGCCGTTCCCCGGTGGTGCTCCACCCGCGCCAGTCACGGCCAGCTACAAGTATAGGAGCCGCCGCGCTGCCGGGGCATTGACGTTACGACGGCGCCATGTCCACGAAGCGGCTGTAGTGGCCCTGGAAGGCCACCGTCACGGTCGCTGTCGGGCCGTTCCTGTGCTTGGCGACGATCAGGTCGGCCTCGCCCGCCCGCGGCGATTCGCGCTCGTAGGCGTCCTCACGGTGCAGCAGGATGACGACGTCCGCATCTTGTTCGATACTATTGTGCAGATTCATCCCGTTTGCGATGAAATTATGGGTACCGAGGACGGTCGCGTCGTAGACCGGCTGCAGCCCGGTGCTCTCGACGGCGGCGACGGCGTCCCAGAAGACGTCGTTTACCGCCACCATCTCCAGCTTGCCGTCGTCCAGGACGCCGGCGACACGCGCGACCGGGGACGCGGATGCGGACCGGCCGAGACGAGCGCCGACGAGTGCGCGCTCGCCCAGCGCTTCGCGCACCCGTACCCAGACCTCGCCCGGAATCGTGTCAAACGACGCCGTCTCCCCGGAACGGGCCCGTGCCAGCGGGGCGGGCACCCCGCGTGAGCCGTGGCCGCCGATCTCGGCAAGAAAGCGCAGCTGCTCCTCGGCACGGGTCACCTCGACGGTCCACCGCGGATCAGCACCGGATCCCGCGGCCGGACGCAGCCGCGCCACGATCCCGAACCGCAGCAGCAAGGTCTGCAGCTGCCGGGCCAGTCGCTCGCTCGCGGTGGCGAAGCAGACCCGCAGGGCGCCGGCCTCCCCCTCCGTCACCGATCCGCCGGCCGCCCACAGCTGGCACAGGAAGAGCGCAAGCTGTGCTTTCGGCAGGGCGAAGACGGGCGCCGGGATCAGCTGCCCCGGCCCGTCACCGGCCTGGCGGGCGAGCATGACGATCTCGTGCTCGGGCAGCGACCGCTGGGCGAGCGGGCCCGGTATGGTCCGCGGGATGGCCACCCGTGCCCCGGCGGCGAGGGAGCCAACCGGCCGCCAGCCGTCGTAGGTGAGGAACGGATGGCTGGCGGTCGCCGTCAGCTCGCGCCCGGACGCCAGCCGCACACGGAAGACTTCCCTGACGCCGCTGGAAAACGCGTGCGTCAGGGTCCGCGGCACGAGCCGCATCCGTTCGTCGAGCGACCATACCGGCACGTCTCGTTCGCCCGACGCCATCAGCTCGTCCAGTGTGACCTCGGCTCCGGTGTCGGCCCGAAGGATCCGCGCGTCCCCGGTCAGGCACCCCGATTCCCGCAGGTCAGAAAGCATCGGCTTCTTGTCCTGCCGCTGCTCCGGGCCGCGGTTGAGCTGGGACAGCGCCACCACCGGCACCTCCAGTTCCTTGGCGAGCAGCTTGAGGGACCGGGAGAATTCCGACACCTCCTGCTGCCGGTTCTCCACCCGCCGGGGGGAGGACATCAGCTGCAGGTAGTCGATGATGACCAGCTTGAGGTCGTGCCGCTGCTTCAGCCGACGGCACTTCGCCCGGATCTCCATCAGCGACATGTTCGGCGAGTCGTCGATGAACAGCGGCGCGTCCGCGACCTCGCTCATCCGCCGGGCAAGCCGGGCCCAGTCGTCGTCGCTCATCTGGCCCGTGCGCATGACATGCATCGGCACCCGGGCCTCGGCGGACAGCAGCCGCATCGTGATCTCGTTGCGCCCCATCTCCAGGCTGAACAGCACCGCCGGCAGCTGGTGCCTGATGGTCGCCGAGCGGGCGAAGTCGAGGGCGAGCGCGGAGTTGTGCGTGGGGATCATGGCGCGCCCGGCCAGGTACAGGTGGTCGCTGCTGTCCACCTGCACGCAGCGCACCGGGACGGATGCCACCGGCCTGACCGCGACCACGTACCGCCAGGGCAGCGCGTCAGTGAACCGGATCACGTGCCGTCCCGGCGTCTCGGCGGCCGACGTGGACTGGAACCCCAGGCTGTGGATGAGCTCGCGTACGTCGGCCGCGAGCGCCTCGCTGCGCACCACCAGGTGCGCGGGGCCGGTCACCCGCTCCACGCCGAGCAGCCCGGACAGCAGCTCTCGCCGCTGGGCGGCACTGGCCCGCAGGTACCGTGCCGGGATGCGGTCGGGCGGGGGCGCGGCACCGGCACCCGCGGCAGCCGGACCCGGGATAC
>JASHXJ010000239.1 GCA_030043595.1 Trebonia sp. | reverse complement strand
CGGCTCCGTGCGGTAGCGGCGGAGCACCGTGGCGGCGGCCGACGGTGAGCACGCCGCGCACGTTGCCGCGAGTGCCGAGCGGGAACAGCACGGCGGGGCCGATGTGCCCCATGGGCAGCCGGGTGGGCTCCGCGGTCCGCTCGTCCGCGGCGAAGTCGTCGACCGTGAGCGGCTCGCCCGTCTCGAGCACCTGTCCGGACAGCGATTTGCCCGCGGTCACCACGAGGCCGCGGGCTTCGGCCGCGCCGTCGCCCGCCGCGTACTCCAGCGTCAGCCGGCGGCCATCCTCGTCCGGCAGGGCGAGCGTCACCAGGTCCGCGCCGGAAAGCTCGAGCGCCTGGCTGGTCAGGGCGCTCAGCACGGCCTGCGAACTGTCCCCGGACAGCAGCTGCATGGTCAGCTCGCTGCTCGCCCGGAGCCAGCGCTCCTGCCGCCTGGCCTCCTCATACAGGCGGGCGTTCTCCACCGCGATGCCCGCGGCGGCCCCCAGCGCGGTCAGCACGGCCTCGTCGTCCTCGCTGAACTCGACGCCGCCGCGCTTCTCGGTCAGGTACAGGTTGCCGAACACGCGGTCACGTACCCGGACGGGCACGCCGAGGAAGGTACGCATCGCCGGGTGACCCTCGGGGAATCCGGACGACTCAGGATGCCGCGCGATGTCGGCGAGCCGCAGCGAGTGCGGCTCCTTGATCAGCAGGCCGAGCAGGCCGCGGCCTTCCGGCCAGTGGTGGATCCGCGCGATCTCCGCGGCGTCCAGGCCGACCGGGATGAACTCGGTCAGCCGCCCGTCTTCCCCGATCACGCCGAGCGCACCGTACCTGGCATCGACCAGGTCGACCGCCGCCTCGACGATGCGGCGCAGCATCGCCTCGAGCTCCAGCCCCGAGCCGATGGCGACGACCGCCTCGAGTAGCCCGTGCATCCGGTCCCTCGTCGCGAGCACCGCCTCCAGCCGCGATTGCAGCTCGGCCAGCAGGTCATCCAGTCGCAGCTGCGGCAGCAGGCCCTCTCCGCCATCCATGGCAATAGCGTAATGCGCCGGTAATCACGGTCAAAAGTCCCGTCACTGGCAGGGATACCGGCCCTACTGCCAGTACTCGCGGACGGCGCATCGTGGCTAACGGGAGACGGATTCCCCGCTCCCCCTGCTAGGGAACGGCCAATGGCTGAGGGTGACTGGCGATGAGACTGGGACACCGCTCCAGGCAATCCTGGCGGCGGCAGGGCCGATGGTGCGTCCGGGCGGCACGCGGGCTGCGGCCCGACAGGAACCCGCTGCGGCGCACGTCGGACCGGATGGAGACGTACCTGCTCACGGGGCTGTTCGTGGTGGCCGCCGCGGGGGCGCCGTTCGCCGCGCACGCCGCGGGCGCGGCCGCCTACCACGTCGCGCTGCACACCGAGCAGGCACAGCTGGCCAGCAGGCACCAGGTGCGGGCAGTGCTGACGCAGGCGGCCGGCGGCGGCAGCTCCACGCTGAGCAGTGACGTGCCGGTACAGGCCACCTGGACCTCCGTCACAGGGGTCGCGTGCACCGGCCAGGTGCTGGCACTGACGGGCAGCCCGAAGGGAAGCTCGGTCACGATCTGGACGGACGCCGCGGGCGACCTGGTGAGCCCGCCGCTGCAGCCGTCCCAGGTCGCCGGGCAGGGCGACCTGGCGGCGGTCGGCGCGATCGCCGGGGTCGCCGTCCTCTACCTGGGCGGGACCGCGGCCGTGCGGCGCGTGCTGAACAGGCGCCGGATGGCCGCCTGGGACGCCGACTGGGAGGTCACGGCCCGGGCGTGGAAGCGTCAGCGCTGGTGATGTCCGCTTCCGCGGCGTGCGGGGAGACCATCATCGGCGGTGACGACGGGCTGGCCGTCCGGTTCGGGCGGCCCGCCAGCCGGTAGACGTCCGAGCCGTCCACCGTCTCCTTGACCAGCAGCAGGTCCACGAGGGCGTCGAGTTCCGGCCGGTGGGTCTTCAGCAGCTCCACGGCGCGCTCCTCCGCCTGGCGGAGCAGCTTGGCTACCTCGCCGTCGATCGCGGCCTGGGTCGCCTCCGCGTACGGTCGGCTGGACATTCCTGGCCCGCCGCCGCCGAGGAACACCGAACCGCCCTCCGGGTAGCCGACCGGGCCGACCACCGCGGACATGCCGAACTCCCTGACCATCTTCGTCGCCAGGTCGGTGGCGCCGGCCAGGTCGTTGCCCGCCCCGGTGGAGCCCTGACCGAGCACGACAAGCTCGGCGGCCCGGCCGCCGAGCCGGACGGCAAGCGAGTCGAGCAGGTAGTCCTCGCCGTACATGTGCCGCTCCACCAGCGGAAGCTGTTCGGTGACGCCGAGCGTCTGCCCGGCCGGCAGGATCGTCACCTTCGCCACCGGGTCGGCGTGCTCGGACAACGCGGCCACTAGGGCGTGGCCGGACTCGTGCACCGCCACCGCGTGCTTTTCCTCGGGGAGCAGCACGTTCGACCCCTCGCGGCGGCCGAGGATGATCCGGTCCCTGGCGGCGTCGAAGTCGCTGGCCGTGATCACTTCGCGGTTGCCGCGGACCGCGAAGATGGCCGCCTCGTTTGCCAGGTTCGCGAGATCCGCGCCGGAGAACCCTGGCGTTCCCCTGGCGACCGCGCCGAGGTCCACGTCCGGGGCCAGGT
>JASHXJ010000238.1 GCA_030043595.1 Trebonia sp. | reverse complement strand
GGCGCGCCTGCCTGCGGAGCGGCCGCGGGCGGCGCGGGCCGCGGCTGCGCCGGCTTCGGAGCGGCCGGTGCGCCCGGGACCGCGGTCGCCGCCGCGCGCGCCGGGATGTCCAGCGGCGTGGGGCCGGAGTGGGGCCTGCCAGGCGGCTGATCCGCCTGTCCGGCGGCAGCGTCCGCCTTGGGAGGGACTGGGCTCGTCTGCTCGGTCATCGGGTGGCTTCCTTGTCACGATGTGCGCGGGTAACGGCATTAAAAAACCCCTCGTGCCGCGTGGCATGCGAGGGGCGCGCGCAGATGCTGGCTGGTCAGCTCTCTGCGCGCCAGCCAAGTACGAGGATGTGATGCCGATTCACGGATACCACCCTCGCCCACAACGCGCCCTCGCGTCAAATTATCGCGCGTCTGGTCTCACGATACGAGACGCGCGTTCCAGACTATTTCCTGTTATGCGGCGGGTACGCCCGGCTTGGCCGCCCCTGAGACGTCCGGAACGGCGGGATCGCTGGCCGCCGGCCCGCCGCCGACCTCACCGGTGAGGTCGGCGGTCAGGTCGCCGCCGCCTGCCGTCGCAGCGGCGGACCCGCCCCCGGTCCGGATCAGGGCCTCGACGCCAGGCGCCGCCATCGGCCTGGCCACGAGGAATCCCTGACCATAGCCGCAGCCCATCTCCCGGAGCTCGGCGAGCTGGCGGGGATGGTCGATCCCCTCCGCCACCACCTGCATACCGAGATCGCGGCCGACCTGGACGATCGTTCTGGTGAGCATCGTCAGTACCGGGTCCTGACCGAGGCCCGACACGAAGGACGGGTCGATCTTGATGATGTCGACTGGCAGCTGGCGCAGGTGGGCAAGCGAGGCGTAGCCGGTGCCGAAATCGTCGATAGCAAGCCTGACGCCCAGGTCGCGCAGCTCCACGAGCCGGTCCACGATCAGCCCGCCATCCTCGACGAGCATCCGCTCGCCCACCTCGATCGTGAGCGCGGCAGGCTGCAGGCCGCTCTCCGCGAGGGCGGCGGCCACCTGGGCGGGGAACTGCGGTGCGTTCAGCTGGCGCAGCGAGAGGTTCACCGATACGCCCACGTCCCACGAGGAGGCCCGCCATGCCGCGCCCTGCGCGCAGGCCTGGCGCAGCACCCACTCGCCGAGCGGGACGATCAGCCCTGAATCCTCGGCCACCGCGAGGAACGCGCGGGGGGAGACCATCTCGTCCCCGCGCCACCAGCGGATCAGGGCCTCCGCACCGGTGACCCGCGACGTGGCCAGCTCCACGATCGGCTGGTACTGCAGGGTCAGTTCTTCCCTGGCGATCGCGCGCTGCAGGTCACTGGCGAGGTCGAGACGGCGGACCACGTCCTCGTGCATGTGCGCGGCATAGACCTCAACCCGGCCGCCACCGGTGTCCTTCGCCCTGGCCATGGCCACGTCGGCGTTGCGCAGCACCAGGCCGTGCGGGCTCTCGTCGGCGAGCGCGACCCCGACGCTGGCCGTCATGCCTATCTCCCTGTCGGCCACCCGGAACGGCTCCCCGGCGATGGTGCTGGCCAGCCGCTCGGCGAGCTCGACGATCTCGGGTCCGCTGGCCGCGTGCTCCATGAGCACGGCGAACTCATCGCCGCCCCAGCGCGCGACCGTGTCCTGGGCGGGGACGACGGCCCGCAGCCGCCGGGCCGTCTGGGCGAGCACCAGGTCGCCCGCGCCATGCCCGACCAGGTCGTTGACCGCGGTGAAGCCGTCGAGGTCGAGGAAGATGACACCCGCGCGACCGCTGCCGCTGGCGCCCTGGGCGAGCGCCTCCCGCGCTCGCTCCTCGACGTACGCGCGGTTCGGCAGGCCGGTCAGCCCGTCATGGAACGTCAGGTGCGCCACCTGCTGGCGCAGCGCCACCTGGTCGCTGACGTCCCGTGCGGTGACCAGCAGTTGCGGGGGTTCGCCTGGCACGCGGTAGAGCAGCACCGCGCACTCCAGGTGGCGCCAGGTGCCGTCGGCGGCTCTGACCCGGCAGGAGAACCTGCCCGTCCCGGCCGCCTGCGCCCTGGTCGCCTGCGCCCCGGTCGCCTGTGTCGCGCCCCCCTGGACGCGGCTTTCCGCGGGTGGCGGCGCGGTGCCGGCCGGGGCGTGGCGGACCCCGGGGACCGCGTCCGCGTCCGCGTCTTCGGCAAGGCCGCCAAGCGCTTCCTCGACCGCCGTCCGCGCCGCGCCGACGTCCTCGGGGTGGACGAACTCCATGAGCCCCTTGCCGACCAGCGCGTCCTGCGGGTAGCTGAAGCTCGCGACCGAGGGGCTGGCATAGCTGATCGTCCCGTCGAGGTCGCAGATCAGCACCATGTCACTGGTGCGGTCGGCAAGGTCGCGCAGGCTGTCGCTGGACTCGCGCCACATCCGGACCGTGACCGCGTTCTCCCGGACCAGCATGAGGATCCGCACGGCCACCACGAGCACGGCGGCGCCGCCGGCGATGACCAGCGCCACCCCGGACGCCGGGGCGCTCGCCAGGCCGCTCACGATGACGACGATCGCGGCGACGAGCACGGCCACCGCGGCGATGACAGTGGCGGCGCCCGCGCTGGGGACCGGGGCGTTCCTGACGCCGAACGGGCCCGCGGAACGCTCCGCCCTCTCCGCCGCCTGGTCCTCTTCCCGCCGCCGCTGGGGCAGGTCCAGGCGGGCCGCGATGGCCGACATCCACGGCGAGACAGCGAGCAGGCAGGCCGCGACGACCAGCGCGAGCTGCTCGAGGATGCCTGGATGCCCGCCGGACATCCGGGCGCCGACGCCGAGGCAGTCAGCGATGGTCAGCACCAGGAGTGCGAGGTAGGGCACCAGCACCCGGCTCCACGCGACGGCGAGCACCGGCAGCAGCGCGCCGAGCACCGCCAGGTCGGCGAGCGGATGCAGCAGGTCGAGCAGGAAGGTCGCGGGCCGCTCGTCGGAACGGTGGAACTCCCCGCTGAACGCCACCACCCAGCCGATGACCAGCAGGGATACCGCCATGACGTAGCCGTCGGCAAGGCCAGGCAGCACCGACCCGGACGTTCCCGCGGCGGCGGGCAACTCGGCCGCGGCCGACGACGACGCTGCCGCCGCCGAAGCTGGCGACGCTGGGGAAGCCGCCGATTGCAGCGACCCCGGCGACTGGACAGAGAACGGGCGCGCGGGCGCCGTGCCTGCCAGCGGCCACGGCGAGGCAAGCACCATGATGCCGGTCGCCGCCGCGGCGAGGGCCAGCAGCGGCGCCACGTCGGCCAGCCCCGGCGTGGGCGAGGAATTCACCGTCCCGGCAAGGACGCTGTCCACGATCAGCCCGGCGAACCAGAACAGCGCGGCACCGCCCAGCCACCGGTATCCCCTGGCCACGGGGCCGCTGTGCCGCCTCGCGCCCGCCCACAGGGCGATGACCGCCCCAGCCGCGGCGAGCATGGCGAGGACGCTCACTGTCGGTCCCCCATGGTGGTGAAGTGCAACCGGGGCTCCTTCCTGGGTTCCCGCTTCAGCGGGTAGCGTGCCGCTCTAGGCATGGTCCGAGGCTGAGAATTCGGTAACGGGTCTACAACGACCCGTTACCGCTGACGGGCGCTCGGCAGCGCCGGCCAGCGACCAGGATTTGCCGCCTCTGGGAACACAGTTCTGGCGATCCGGCCTTAGCGTTTACTCTACGTACCCGAGATCACGCTTCGGTTGAGGATGGGCGTCCACCGGGAGACAAGTGCGGTCACCGGGATTCGGCACCGGGCTGCCTACTGCGAAATATCCTAAGGCAGCAGCCGTTCAGCCGCCGCTAATATGTGCCGCTGATCACATTGCGGAGCTGATCGCCGCGCAGGTAGGCCTCCGCCTGCTCCCGCGCAAGCCGGACGACCCGCCGCTGTGACACCGGGGTGGACGCCGCCACGTGCGGGGTGATGAACACCCCGGGCAGCGTCCAGAGCGGGTGGCCTGGCGGCAGCGGCTCGGGATCGGTCACGTCGAGCGCCGCGCGCAGCCGGCCGCTGGCCAGCTCCGCGCACAGCGCCTCCGTCACCACGACGGGCCCGCGGGCGGCGTTGACCAGCAGGGCGCCGTCTTTCATGCGGGCAAGGAAGCCGGCGTCCGCCAGGCCGGACGTCTCCGGCGTGAACGGGACCAGCAGCACGACCACGTCGGCGGCCGGCAGCAGCGATGGCAGCTCCGCCAGACCGGACACGCCGGGCCGCGAGCTGCGCGCGACCCGCAGCACGGTCACCTCGAACCCGGCCAGCCGGCGCTCCACCGCGGCGCCGATCGAGCCGTAGCCGACGATCAGCACGGTCTTCTCCGCGAGCTCCGGTGTCGGCTGGTAGCTCCACCGCCCGGCGGTCTGTTCGCTCGTGAACAGCGGGAACCGCCGGATCGCGGCGAGCATGGCCGCGACCACCCACTCGGCGGTCGACGCGTCGTGCGCGCCGCGCGCGTTGCACAGCAACGCCCCTTCCGGCACGTACGGGCGCAGCCGGTCCACCCCCGCGGTCAGCGCCTGCACCACGCGCAGCCGCGGCATGTGCGCCATGGCCTCGCAGACGGGCGGGGTCGGGAAGAAGCTGGGCACGTAGAATTCGACGTCGGCCGCGCTGGCAGGCAGGCCGGTCCCGTCTGGCTCGACGATCTCGACGTCCGTCCCTGGCAGCCCGGTCATCCCGGCCGCGACCCAGTCGGCCGGCACCCACATCAGCACTTGCGTCACCTCTTCTCCCGTGGCACAAACCAGCCGGATCTCCCGTCGGCGCAAACCAGCCGGCCAGCCGGCAAGTCGCCAGTGATCATGGAACCATGCGGGAGCGGCAGGCGGCGCTGCTTTAGACTCCACCCAGCTACGACGAAACTGCCCAGGCGGAACCAAAGAGGCCGAATTGCGGAAAGTTCTGATCGCGAACCGCGGCGAGATCGCGGTCCGGGTGGCGCGCGCCTGCCGCGACGCCGGGCTCGCGAGCGTCGCCGTGTACGCGGACTCCGATCTCGACGCCCTGCACGTCCAGATGGCCGACGAGGCGTACGCGCTGAACGGGACAGCACCAGCGCAGACCTACCTGGACATCGGCAAGCTCATCGAGGTCGCGGCGCGGTCCGGCGCGGACGCCGTGCATCCCGGCTACGGCTTCCTCGCCGAGAACGCGGACTTCGCCACAGCCGTGATCAGCAATGGCCTGACCTGGATCGGCCCGCCGCCGCAGGCCATCAGGGCGCTCGGCGACAAGGTCAGGGCGAGGGACATCGCCAGGCGCGTCGGCGCGCCGCTTGCCCCCGGCACCGACGGCCCGGTCAGTTCCGCCGCGCAGGTCGTGGAGTTCGCCAGGGAATACGGGCTGCCGGTGGCGATCAAGGCGGCGTTCGGCGGCGGCGGCCGCGGGCTCAAGGTGGCCCGCACCGAAGCCGAGATCCCCGAGCTCTACGAGTCCGCGGTCCGCGAGGCCACCGCCGCGTTCGGGAACGGCGAGTGCTTCGCCGAGCGCTACCTGGACCGCCCCCGGCACGTGGAGACGCAGTGCCTGGCCGACTCGCACGGCACCGTCGTGGTCATCTCCACCAGGGACTGCTCCCTGCAGCGACGGCACCAGAAGCTGGTCGAGGAGGCCCCGGCGCCCTTCCTGTCCGACGAGCAGAACAAGCAGCTGTACGACGCCTCCAAGGCCATCCTCCGCGAGGCGGGCTACGTCGGGGCGGGCACCTGCGAGTTCCTCGTCGCCGCCGACGGCACCATCAGCTTCCTTGAGGTGAACACGAGGCTGCAGGTCGAGCACCCGGTGTCGGAGGAGGTCACCGGCATCGACCTGGTCCGTGAGATGTTCCGTATCGCCGAGGGCGAGCCGCTTGGCTACGACGACCCGCCACGGCGGGGGCACTCGATCGAGTTCCGGATCAACGCCGAGGACCCCGCCAGGAACTTCCTCCCCGCCCCCGGCACTATCACGCTGTGGCGGCCGCCATCTGGCCCCGGCGTCCGCCTGGACGCGGGATACACCGCCGGGATGACGGTGCCGCAGGCGTTCGACTCGCTGATCGGCAAGCTGATCGTCACCGGCGCCACCCGCGAGCAGGCGCTGCAGCGGGCCCGCCGCGCGCTGGCCGAGTTCATCGTGGGCGGCATGCCCACTGTGCTGCCGTTCCACCGCGCGGTCGTCGACGATCCGGCGTTCGCCGGCGACAGCCTCGGCGTGCACACCCGGTGGATCGAGACGGAGTTCTCCGCGCCGCTTCAGCCGCAGGACGCCGCCACGACCGCCGCCGACCCGGCTCGCGAGCGGATGACCGTGGAGGTCGGCGGCAAGAGGCTGGAGGTCGTGCTTCCCGCCGCGGTCGGCTTTCCGGCCGCCGCCAGTTCCTCTTCTCCTTCTCCCGAACGGTCCGCTGGTTCCCGCCGCGACCGCCGTTCCCGCTCGGCGCGGCACGGCCAGGCGAGCGGCGACTCCCTTGTCACGCCGATGCAGGGCACGATCGTCAAGATCGTGGCGGCCGAGGGACAGCAGGTGAGCGCCGGTGACACGGTGGTGATACTTGAGGCCATGAAGATGGAGCAGCCTCTCACGGCGCACAAGGACGGCACCGTCACTGGCCTCACCGTTGAGGTCGGTCAGACGGTCGCGGCCGACACCGAGATCTGCCAGATCAAGGACTGAGCCCGGTGATGCGCCGGCTGCCAGGTGATCCAGGAGTCGGACGCTGGCTGCTGTTCGCGGTCGGGTTCCGGCTGCCGGACGCGTACCGCGACTGGGTGCGGCACGAGCTGACCGACGCCGGCTGGCGCGGCCGGACGATCAGGCGGCTGCTTGTCGTCATGGTGCCGGTCTGCGTCGGGCTGGCGTTCCTGCCCGGGCCACCCTGGCTGCGGGTCGCGGTGCCCGGGTTCGCGCTGATCGCCAGCGTGGGGACCGTCCTGATCAGCGCGGATGACGTGCGCGCCGCACGGCTGCGGCAGCATGATCTGCCGGTTCCCGACGACCCCGACCTCGGCCGCCCCAGCCACTGACCTGGACCGGGATCGCGATCAGAGGATGGCGTCGGTGCCGAACTCCATGACGCTGCGGGCGGCCTCGGTGACGCTGCCTGACAGCGACGGGTAGACCGAGAACGTGTGCGCGATCTGGTCCACGGACAGGTTCTGCTCGATCGCGATCGACAGCGGGAGGATCAGCTCGCTGGCGCGCGGCGCCACCACGACGCCGCCGAGCACCAGGCCCGTGCCCGGGCGTGCGAAGATCTTGACGAACCCGTCGCGGATCCCGGCCATCTTCGCGCGCGGGTTCGTGGCCAGCGGCTGCTTGACCACGCGCGCGACGACCTCGCCGCGGTCCACCGCCGCCTGCGACGTGCCGACTGAGGCGATCTCCGGGTCGGTGAAGATCGTGGACGCGACATGGCTGAGCCGGATCGGCTGCACCGCCTCGCCGAGCGCGTGCCACATCGCGATCCGGCCCTGCATCGCCGCCACCGACGCGAGCATCTGCACGCCGGTGCAGTCGCCCGCCGCGTACACGCCGGGAGCCGACGTCCGCGACACCCGGTCGACCTCGATGAAGCCGCGCCCGTCCCTGTTGACGCCCGCCTGCCGGCAGCCGATGTCCTCCGTGCCCGGCACCATCCCGACGGTCAGCAGGCAATGCGAGCCGGTGAGCGTCCGGCCGTCGGCAAGGCTGACCAGCACGCTGTCGCCCTTGCGGTGCACCGCCTCGGCGCGGGACTTGCTGAGCACGGTCATGCCGCGCCGCCGGAATACGCCCTCGATGACCACCGCGGCGTCCTTATCCTCGTGCGGCAGTACGTGCTCACGCGAGGAGACCAGCGTGACCTGCGTGCCGAGCGCCTGGTAGGCGCCGGCGAACTCGGCGCCGGTCACGCCTGAGCCGACCACGATCAGCTCCTCGGGCAGGTCGGGCAGGTCGTAGAGCTGGCGGCAGGTGAGGATCCGCTCGCCGTCCGGGACGGCCTCGGGAAGCACCCGCGGGCTCGCGCCCGTCGCGATCAGCACCACGTCCGCCGTGACGGTCGTCCCGGCGGCCTCGATCGAGTGCGGGCCGGTCAGGCGGCCCCTGTCCTGGATGATCCGGACGCCTTCGGCGGCCACGTGCTCGGCGATGTCGTTCGACTGGGCCGCCGCGAGCGCCTTGATCCGCGCGTACAGGGCGGGCGCGTCTACGCCGACCACCGGGTTGTCACCGTTCTCGAGCTGCAGGCCCAGGGATGCCGAGTGGCCCAGCATGGCCATCGTGACCGAGGACTCGATCAGCGTCTTGCTCGGGACACAGTCGGTGAGCACGCAGGCCCCGCCAAGGCCTGCCTCGTCGATCACGGTCACCTCGGCGCCGAGCTGCGCGGCCACGAGAGCGGCCTCGTAGCCGCCTGGACCGCCACCGAGAATAGCCACACGGGGGCGAGGCAAGGTCACGTTACGCGATTATCTCCCACACATCGCGCCGCGCGTACGCCGCCCCACGCGATTACGCCGTACGCTTAAGCACCGTGGCACTATATGCCGCCTACGGCAGCAACATGGATCCGGAGCAGATGCTCGCGCGCTGCCCGCACTCCCCGCAGCAGGGCACCGGGTGGCTGGAGGGCTGGCGCCTGACCTTCGGTGGCGAGGACATCGGCTGGGAGGGCGCCCTCACCACCGTCGTCGAGGATGCCACCGAGCGGGTCTTCGTGGTGCTTTACGACGTGCCAGAGAGCGACGAGAAGGAGCTCGACAACTGGGACGGGGTCACGCTCGGCGTGTACCGCAAGGTCAAGGTCCGGGTGCAGACCCTGGAAGGGGACGCGCTCGCCTGGCTCTACGTGCTCGACGCGTACGAGGGCGGCCTGCCCTCCGCGCGGCACCTGTCCATCCTGGTGGACGCCGCGATCAAGGCCGGCGCGCCGGCCGACTACGTGGACTGGCTGCGGGCGCGGCCGTCGAACCCGGCGTAAGGCCAGGATCGTCACGACGAGGGCGAGCGCGGGCAGGGCCAGCAGCGCGAACGCCGGCCAGTACCAGGTGCTCACGGGCGGCAGGGCCCGCTGTCCGGGGTTCGCCGCATGTGCCTGTTCTGCGTACCCGCGCAGCGCGCCCACCACGTATGCCACGTCCCCGATGCCGGCGAGCGCAGGGTCCGCCTCGGCTGGCGCGGGGGCGGCGAACCCGCCGGCGGCTCCCGCGGCGTACCGCGACGACGGGCGCCGGCGTCCGGCGCGCAGCTGGGCCGTGAACTGCCTGCGGCGGCTCGTCTGCACTGCCCACGAGTAGAAGACCCGTTTCCCCGCGGCGCCGGCGCCGGGTGCCTGCGAGCCGGGGCCGGCCGGCCATTCACAGCGCACGCGCACAAGGTCGGTCGAGTCGATCTCGGTCACGGCGGCCCAGCCGACCCGGTGCTCGCGCAGCGGGTTGGTTATCGTCAGGCCGTCGCCGGCGGCGATGATGCGCGGGCGCTGGGCGGTCACGTAGGCCACGGCAGTGACCAGCAGCAGGATGAAGACGGCCACGACGGACAGCCGGTCCCGGCCCTGCACGGCCAGGTCGATCAGGTTGCCGACCGCGAACAGCACCCACAGCCACCAGATCGCGACCGCCAACGGCGACCGGAACGTCTGCGCCGCCGCGCCGTCCCCGGCCCGGCCCGCCTTGCTGCCCGCTGTCGTGGCGTGCTCCTGCTCCGCCGTCACCGTGCTCTCCTCGTGGCGATCGCCTCGCCACCACTGTACGTGCGAAGGTGGCGCAAGACAGCCACCCCCGGACCGGACGATGGCGCCTCACCGGGGCAGCTCAGCGTCAGCACGAGCCCGGCGGCGGGCGGCAGGCCGCGCAGCACCGGGCTCGTGACTGCTGGCCGGGCCGGGTCGCCCGGTGCGCTGCAGCCCGCCTTCTGCGCCGTGATCTGGTACCTGCCACCCGCCAGATCCCAGCCGAAGGTTCCGTTCGCGTCCGTGGTCTGCGGGTTCACCGACGGGTCCATCAGCGGGCTGCCGGGCGCCAGCGGGCTCAACGGCTGAGCCACGTCGGGTGCCTCCAGCAGCGTCACTGTCGCGCCGGGAACCGGGTGACCGCCGGTGTCCACGACCGTCCATGACGGGAAGACGCGCGCCGGGAACGTCACGGCCGACGGTGCCGGCGAGGGCGCGCGGGGTACAGGATCGCGGTAGCGCAAGTCCGCTGCGGACTGGCGCAGAGCGCCGGGGCGGGTGCTGCCGGGTGCGGCGCTTGGCCGGGAGCGTGACGAAGAGGCCGGCTGCGGCCCGGTGCCGGACGGCTGTCTCACATGGCGGGACGGCGCTGCGCACGTAGGACCCGAAACGCATGTTTTTCCGGCTCTTTTGTCCTGGTTTGTCCGGCATTTCGGGTCCTATGTCGTTCCGGGCGCGCAGGCAGTGCCCGATATGGGTGGTTTGTGGCCAGTCTCCAGTCTGGCGACGAGTTGGCCACCAGTGTCGCCACTGGTTGGACACCCGGTCAGACCGGACGGCTTACCCCCGCTGGCTCCCGCCCTCGGGAAGGATGAACCGGTCCTCGGCGAACTCCGTGATGAGCGCCGCCACTACGCTGGTCAGGTCGCCGTATCCCGCGAGCACGGCGCGCTGGCGCTC
>JASHXJ010000237.1 GCA_030043595.1 Trebonia sp. | reverse complement strand
GACGAGCGACGTGACCGAGGGCTTGGGCGCCATGACGTCCACCCGCAGCCCGAACTCCGCGGCGGTCTTCGCCGTCTGCGGGCCGATCACGCCGATCACCGTCACCGCGTGCGGCTTGCCGGCGATGCCAACCAGGTTCCTGACGGTGGACGAGGAGGTGAACAGCACCGCGTCGAACCCGCCGCCCTTGATCGCCTCCCGGATCGGGGCGGGCGGCGGCGCCGCGCGTACCGTGCGGTACGCGGTCACGTCCTCCGCCTCCCAGCCCAGGTCGGTCAGCCTGGCCAGGAGCGTCTCCGTCGCGATGTCCGCCCGCGGCAGCAGCACCCGGTTGATCGGGTCGAGCAGGTCGTCGAACGGCGGCCACGCGTCGGCCAGGCCCTCGGCCGACTGCTGGCCGTCGGGCACCAGGTCCGGCCGGATGCCGAAGTCCCGCAGTGCCGCTGACGTCTGCTCGCCCACCGCCGCCACCTTGACGCCGGCGAAGGCCCGCGCGTCGAGGCCGTACTCTTCCAGCTTCTCCCGGACCGCCTTGACCGCGTTCGTCGAGGTGAACGCCACCCACTGGTACCTGCCCGTGACCAGGCCCTTGACCGCGCGCTCCATCTGCTGCGGGGTGCGTGGCGGTTCGACCGCGATCGTCGGCACTTCCTCGGGCACCCCGCCGTACTCGCGCAGCCTGTCGGATACCACCGAAGCCTGCTCCCTGGTGCGCGGCACCAGGACGCGCCAGCCGAACAGCGGCTTAGTCTCATACCAGGAGAACCGGTCCGCCGCGGCCACCGCGCCGCCAACGACCGCGATGGCGCCGCCCCGCGTGGTGGCGACCGTCACCCCGGCCGCCTTGAGATCGGGACCGATCCGGCCCAGGGTGGTGACGACCGTCTGCTGGTCGGTGGTCGTCCCGTCCCACGTGATCGTGAACGGCGTCACGTCCGGCCAGCCCGCCGCGATCAGCATCTTCCCGAGGTCCTGCGGGGCCGTTTCCGCGCCGGTCACCACCAGCGTGCCCGGGCCGTAGCTCACCTGGCTGGCCTCGCCGGCGTTGATCACCCGCAGCTCGCCGGAGCCGTCGCTGGTCAGCGGGATGCCCGCGTAACCGGGCACCGCGGTGGCGGCGGGCACGCCGGGGACGACCTCGAACCGCACCTGCGCCTTCGCGCACGCCTGCACCTCGCCGACGCCGCCGCTCAGCAGCGGGTCACCCGCGTACAGCCGGATGGCGAGGCGGCCGGCCTTCGCCGCCTGCACGAGCATGCGCACCGTTCCGGCCGTGTCCGCCGGCTCAGTCACCTGGGTGTCGGGCTTCATCAGATGCCGAACCCGGTCCGCCACTTCCGGTTCTGCGACGACCAGGTCCGCCGCGCCGAGCAGGCGGACCGCGCGCATGGTCAGCAGGCCGTCATCTCCAGGGCCGGCGCCGGTGAATGCGACCCAGCCGTCCATGTCAGTCATGCGCATCATCCCTGTCGGTCGTCGCGCCTATCAGGTCCGCCGCGCCGAGCGCCAGCATCCGCGCCGCCAGCTCGCGCCCGAGCCGCGCCGCGTCCGCCGCGTCCGCTTCGCCTCGTTCGCGCACCACTATTGTCCCGCCAGGCTGGGCCGCGTCCAGCCCGCGTGCCTGCTCAGCCGCCATCGGGGCCGTCGCCGCAGCAGCACCGAGCACCACGCCCTGCAGGTGCAGCCGGCTCGTCCCGGCCGCGTACGCGCCGACCGGCGCGCTGCATCCCGCCTCCAGGGCGGCGAGCAGGCTGCGCTCCGCCGTCACCGCGGCCCGGCTCGCTGGGTGGTCGATCGCCGCGAGCAGGGCGCGCAGCACGGTGTCTTCGGCACGGCATTCCACCGCCAGCGCCCCCTGGCCCGGCGCGGGCATCATGTCGTCGGGCTCGAAGATCTGGCTGATCAGGTCCGCGCGGCCGATCCTGGCGAGCCCGGCGCAGGCCAGCACCACCGCGTCGAGCTCGCCGCTGAGAACCTTGTCCAGCCTGGTGTTCGCGTTGCCGCGGATGGGCACGCAGCTGATGTCCGCGCGCAGCAGCGCGAGCTGAGCCGCGCGGCGCGGCGATCCAGTGCCGATCCGCGCGCCGCCCGGCAGGTCGGCGAGCTTCGCCCCGTCGCGCGCGACCAGTGCGTCACGCGGGTCGTCGCGGACAGGGATGGCGGCAAGCGCGATCCCTGGCGCGGCCCCAGTCGGCAGGTCCTTGAGCGAGTGCACCGCGAAGTCCACCTCCCCGCGGAGCAGGCTTTCCCGCAATGCGCTCACGAAAACCCCGGTGCCGCCGATCTGGGTCAGCTGCTCCCGGCTGACATCGCCGAGGGTGCTCACCCCGACGATTTCCACCGGGCGGCCGGTGCGGTCAGTGACAAGCCGGGCCACCTCGCCAGACTGCGCCAGCGCCATAGGGCTCCGGCGACTGCCCAGCCGCAGCGTTTCCGCCTTCACTGATTCCCCTCCTGGTCGGTGATATTCGGGGATTCGACCTCGGCTCGCGTGACTGCCTCGACGGCACGCGGGTCAAGGTCGAAGAGGACCCGCAGCGCGGCCGCGTAGTCTTCGCCGCCTGGCGAGGACGCGAGCTCCTTTACCCGGACCGTGGGTGCGTGCAACAGCTTGTCTACCACTCGCTGCACGGTCTGGGCTATCTCTTCGAGCGCCCGGCCGCTGAGCCCGTCCTCGCTGAGCCGCCCGGTGAGCCGGGCCAGCTCCGCGTCGACAACCGTGGCCGCCTTGGCCCGCAGGGCGACTACGGTTGGCGTCACCTGGGCGGCGCGGACCGCGGAACCGTACGCGGCGTACTCCTCCTCGACGATCGCGCGGACCGCCGTCACTTCCTCCGCGCCGACCGCCATCCCGCCGCCACCGCGCAGCTCGTCCATGCCGATCACGTGCACGCCGGGCAGCCCGGCGGCCGCACGGTCCACGTCGTGCGGCATGGCGAGGTCGAGCAGCACGAGCGGGCGCTCCTCGCGAAGGCGCAGCGCAGCGCGCACCGCTGCCTCGCTGACCACGAGCCCCGACGCCCCCGTGCACGAGATAACCAGGTCAGCGGACGCGATCGCGTCCGGCAGGCAGGCCAGGCTGGCGGCCTCGCCGCCGACACCCGCCGCGAGCCGCTCGGTGAGCCGGGCCAGCTCCGCGTCGACAACCGTGGCCGCCTTGGCCCGCAG
>JASHXJ010000236.1 GCA_030043595.1 Trebonia sp. | reverse complement strand
CCCCAGCCCGGCTGGGCCCCGTACTGCGGCTGCTGGAAGCCACCCGCCCCCGCGGCCACGCCGGGCGACCCGGGTGGGGGCTCCTGTCCCGCCCTGCCGCTCAGCTGGGTCGGCTGCTCAGGCCAGCCAGCCGGCTGGGCGGGCTGTCCCGCGAACCCCGCCTGCTGGGCGGGCTGTCCCGCGAACCCCGCCTGCTGGGCCGGCTGTCCCGCGAACCCTGCCGGCTGGGCGGGCTGCCCTCCCCGTTCCGCCTGCTGGGTGGGCTGGCCCGCCCATCCCGGTTGCTGGCCCGGTTGTCCCTGCGGTTCCGCCCAGCCAGCCGGCTGGGCCGGCTGCCCCGCGAACCCCGCCTGCTGGGCCGGCTGTTCCACCCGCCCCGGCTGCTGAGCCTGCTGGCCACCCCATCCCGCCCATCCCGGTTGCTGGCCTTGCTCCGCTGGCCACCCTCCCTGCTGGAACCCCGCCTGCGTCGGCTGGTACGCCTGCTGCGCGGGCTCTCCCGGCTGGAACGCCGGCTGGGGCGCCTGGGGCGCCTGCGCCGCCTGCGGCGCCTGGGCCGGCTGCGCTGGCTCGAACCCGGGCTGGGCCGGCTGCCCAGGCTCGAACGTCGGCTGCGCGGGCTGGGCCGGCTGGAATGCGGGCTGGGCGGGGGTGAAAGACGGCTTCGGTGGCGGCGGGGGCCAATCAAGCTCAGGCCGCAGCACCGGGCGGGTCGGCGGCTCTGACCCCAGGACCGCACCTTCCCGATTTCCGTGTTCTGGCTGCTCGGCCGAGTCGGCACCCTCCGACGCCGGCGGAGTCGCTGGCTGGGTCGGATCCACGCTCATTTTCAGCCCCCAGATCTTGTCAACTGCCGCCGCATTCGCGTATCGATTGATATCGACGTCCCGATTAAACGTCTCCTTCGCAGTTATAGTTCACCAGATTCCGGATTTCACGCGTGAGCCCTAGACTCAAGGAGATGCGGCAGCCGGGCGCCCCCCCAACGATCGCAATGCGACTGTAAACGGCACAAGGCGATCGCAAACGGACACCGGCGCCAGCCGCTCTTGACACGGTCGGCGATAGTGCCGGGCAAGAGCGCAAGAGCGAACCCGCACGTAACTAGCACACCAGGAATACCAAGTAAACGCAACCAAACAACGGGGCGCAACAAGCGGGAGGGAATCCGGCGGTGGGTAATCAGGTGGCACCGCTGCTGGTGAGGACACGACGCGCCGATCGCCTGCTTGACAGCGGGGCCGAGTACCGCGTCGGACGCGATCCCGCGGCTGACATCGTGCTGGACGACTCGCGAGTCTCCTGGCGGCACGCGATCCTGCGGACGAACGAGCAGTGCTGGGTGCTTGAAGACCTCGGCAGCACCAACGGCACCTTCCTGGGCGCCGAGCGCACCGCGCGCGTCGACATCCGGTCCAATTGCGTGGTACGGCTCGGCAACCCCGACGACGGTCCGGTCCTGCGCCTCGAGCCGCAGGCGCCGCCGCAGCCCGCGCCGGCCCCGCAGCCCGCTCCGGCAGCATGGCACGAGCAGGTGCAGCCAAAGCCCGCGCCGGCCGCGGGCGCATGGCACGAGCAGCTGCAGCCAAAGCCCGCGCCGGCGGCGCCGGCCGCGCAGGTGCCCGGCAACCTCGCGTACCTGCCCAGCGTGGACCGGCGTCCCACCGCCCGCCTCCCGCTGCCGGCCAAGGTCCTGACGATCGGCCGCACCCCGGACAACGACCTGGTGGTCTCCGATCTCGGCGTCTCGAGAAAGCACGCCGAGCTGAGAAGGTCCCTGAGCGGCCGGTTCCAGATCGTCGACCTGGGCAGCCATAACGGCACCTACGTCAACGGCTCCCGCGTAGACCAGGCCGAAGTAAGCGAAGACGACATCATCGGTATCGGCCACGCCACGTTCCGGCTGGCCGATGGCGAGCTGCGGGAGTACGTCGACACCGGTAACGTCGCGTTCGAGGCCCGTGATCTCATCGTCCGGGTCACCGACAGCGGCAGGGAGAAGGTACTGCTCCAGGGCGTCACCTTCCCGCTGCCCGAACGCGCCTTCCTCGCCGTCATCGGCCCCGCGGGGGCCGGCAAGACCACCCTGCTCAACGCGCTCACCGGGAAGAAGCCCGCGGACGAGGGCGTCGTCCTCTACGACAACCGTGACCTGTACAGGGACTACGACGAGCTGCGGCACCGGATCGGGCTAGTCCCGCAGGGGAGCGTCACGCATGTCCAGCTGACGGCCAGGACCGCGCTTGGCTACGCCGCGGAGCTCCGCTTCCCTTCCGACACCGGAGAGCCCGAACGGCGCCAGCGGGTCGAAGAGGTGCTCGGCGAGCTCGAGATGTCCCAGCATGGTGACACGCGCATCGAGAAGCTGTCCGGTGGCCAGAACAAGCGGGTCAACATCGGCCTTGAGCTGCTGACCAAGCCCAGCCTGCTGTTCCTCGACGAGCCGACCTCGCCCCTCGACCCGCACCTGAAGCGGCAGCTCATGGCAGAGATGCGCAAGATGACGGAGGACGGCCGCTCGGTCGTCGTGATCACTCACGACGTGGAGCCGAAGCTGCTCGACCTTTGCGACCGGCTGATCGTGCTGTCTCCCGGCGGCAAGATGGCCTACTACGGGCCGCCGCAGGAGGGCCTGAAGTACTTCGGGAAGACCGACTGGGCGGATGTGTTCAAGGAGTTCTCCGAGGACCCGCAGCGCGACTGGGTGGCGGACTACAGGAAGTCCAAGGACTACGCGCGGTACGTGTCGGGACCGCTGACCGCGCCCTCGCAGCCACCACTGCCTGCCGGGTCCATGCAGCGAGACGAGCCCCCGCCGCCGCGGCAGCGCGGGCTGCTCAGGCAGCTGTCCACGCTGGCCCGCCGCTACACGCGGGTGATGTCCGTCGACAGGGGCTACCTGGTGTTCACCGCGGTGCTGCCCTTCATCCTCGGTGTGCTCGTCCGCGTGATGCCAGGCAACGGTTTTGGCGGTGGCCCCCTGCACCCCAACGGGAACGCGACCCAGCTGCTGCTGATCCTGGTCATGGCCGCCTGCCTGTCCGGCACCGCGAACTCGATCCGCGAGATCATCAAGGAACACGACATCTTCGAGCGAGAACGCATGGCCGGGCTGTCCCCCGGCTCCTACCTCTACTCCAAGGTGCTCGTCCTCGGCCTGGTCAGCGTGGTCCAGACGGTGCTGATCGTCCTCATCGGCCTGGCCGGCCGCACCATGCCGCCCACCGGGTCGCTGATCAAGGGCGCGCCGTTCCTTGAGCTCGCCATCGGTGTCGCCCTGCTCTGCTTCGTCTCCATGCTGCTGGGCCTCGCGATCTCCACGCTGGTGACGAAGTCCGAGCAGACGATGCCGGCCCTGGTGATCATCACGATGGTGCAGGTCGTGCTCTCCGGCGGCGTGTTCCCGCTGACCGGCGCGGCCGGCTGGTTCGCCTCGATCGCTCCGGCGCGCTGGGGGATGGGGGCGCTCGCCTCGACGGTCAACCTGAACCACATCAACCTGCCGACCGCAAAGCCCGACGCGCTGTGGAACCACACCCCCAGCCAGTGGCTGACGGACATGGGCATTCTCCTCGGCATTGGCGTGATCTGCCTGATCGTGGCCCAGTGGCGGCTCGCTAAGGTCGGCCCCGGCCGCCGTTAGCACGCTCATTTCCGGGAACACCCCGGCGGGCCTTTCCGGGAACACCCCGCCGGGGCGCGGTCTTGTAGTAGTCCGTGAAGGTCGCCATCCCGGCCAAGGTCGTCGTCAGCGCCGTGTTCGTCGCGTCGATGTTCATGAACATCATGGACGCCACAGTAGTGAACGTCGCGCTGCCCACGCTCAGCCGGTATTTCGGGGTGCCGGTAGCTTCGGTCAGCGGCGTGGTGAGCGCCTACCTGGTGACCCTGGCCGTGGCGATGCCCGCGTCCGGATGGATCGGGGACCGGTTCGGCGCGAGGCGGGTGATGCTCACCGCGATCAGCGTGTTCACCGTCGCGTCCGCGCTGTGCGGGGTGGCGACGTCGCTGCCTGAGCTTGTCGCGTTCCGTGCCGTGCAGGGGTTCGGCGGCGGGCTGCTGATCCCGGTGGGGATGGCGATGATGTTCCGGACGTTCCCGCCCGCCGAGCGGATCCGGGCGAACCGGCTGCTGACCGTGCCCACGCTGATGGCGCCGGCACTGGGGCCGGTGATCGGCGGGCTGCTGGTTGACGGCCTGTCCTGGCGGTGGATCTTCTACATCAACCTGCCGGTGGGCGCGGCGGCGCTGGTCTTCGGCGCCCTGTTCCTGCCCGGCGGAACCGAGCACCGGCCAGGTCCGTTCGACCTGCCTGGCTTCTTGCTGGCCGGGCTCGGCTTCCCGCTGTTCATGTACGCGCTCTCGACGGGCGCGTCGTCCGGGTGGGATTCGCCTCTGGTGCTCGGGACTGGCATACCCGGTATACTACTGCTTATACTATTCGTGACCGTCGAACTGCGGGTCGCCGAGCCCATGCTGCGGCTGCGGATCTACTCGGACAGGCTGTTCCGGATGACCAACCTGCAGCTCAGCTTCGCCGGCGCCGGGTTCGTCGGCACGCTGTTCCTCGTCCCGCTGCTGCTGCAGAACGGCCTGGGGTTCACCGCCGTGCACTCCGGCCTCTCGACGTTTCCCGAGGCCCTCGGCGGGATGGTGGGCGTGCAGGTGACCACGCACCTGTACAAGCGGGTCGGCCCGCGGCGCCTGATGGTCGCCGGGATGTGCGGCACAGTCGCGACCATCGGCGGCATGGCGTTCGCTGGCCCGGGCGACGCGGCGTGGCTGATCCCGGTGCTGATGTTCTGCACGGGGGGCTCGTTCGGGTTCGCCATGGCGCCCTCGCAGGCGGCGGGCATGGCCACGGTGTCGGCGGCACAGACCGGGCAGGCGTCGACGCTGCTGAACACGCTGCGCCAGGCCGGCGGGGCGGCCGGGGTGGCGCTGCTGGGCACCGTGCTCGGCGCGACCCGGCCGGGTCCGTTCGATCTGGCCGGCTACCGGCTGGCGTTCGCCGCCGCGGCGTGCGTGATGGCCCTGGGCGCGGTGTTCTCCGGCCTGGTCAGCGACGCCGACGCCGCACCGACGATGGCCGGCGGCCCGGAGGGGGGCATCGGCCAGCCGGTCCCGGAGGCAGCGTGAGCCCGGCCAGCGGTACCCTGCGGCCGTGACCACGGCAGACGGCTCCGCTCTTTCCTTCGCGCTCGCCCGTGCCATGCTAAGCCGCTTCCCGCTCATCGACGGCCATAACGACCTGCCGTGGGAGCTGCGGGAGAAGTTCGGCGGTGACGTGGCGGCCGTCGACCTGACAGCACGGGTGGCCGGGACGCACACCGACATCCCGCGGCTGGTCGCGGGCGGGGTGGGCGGTCAGTTCTGGTCGGTCTACGTGCCCGCCCGCCTGGCCGGCGACGCCGCGGTGACTGCCGTGCTCGAGCAGATCGACCTCGTGCACCGCCTGGTCAGCCGGTACCCGTCCCGCTTGCAGCTCGCGCTCAGCGCCGATGACGTGGACAGGGCATTCGCCGCGGGGCGCATCGCCTCGCTACTCGGCGCGGAGGGCGGCCACTCGATCGGCGGATCGCTCGGGGTGCTCCGCTCGCTGCACGCGCTGGGCGTTCGCTACCTGACGCTGACGCACAACCGGAGCGTGGGCTGGGCGTCCTCGGCCACCGACGACGTCGTCCCGGGCGGCCTGACCGGCTTCGGCCGCGCCGTGGTGGCCGAGATGCAGCGCCTGGGCATGCTCGTCGACCTGTCGCACGTGGCGCCGGCCACGATGCATGCGACCCTGGACGTGGCCCAGGCGCCGGTGATCTTCTCGCACTCCTCCGCGCTCGCGCTGTGCGACAACCCGCGCAACGTGCCCGACGAGGTCCTCCAGCGGCTGGCCGCCAACGGCGGCGTGTGCATGGTGACGTTCGTGCCGTTCTTCGTCTCACCGGAGTGCAACGACTGGTTCGCGGGCCTGCGCGCGCAAGCGGCTGGCCGTGGCCTGGATCCCGCGGACCTGTCGGCGGTGTTCAGGCTGCTGCCGCAATGGCAGGCCGCGCACCCGATGCCCGCCGCGACCCTGGCCCAGGTAGCTGACCACGTCGAGCACGTGCGCTCCGTCGCCGGAATCGGGCACGTCGGCCTGGGCGGCGACTTCGACGGCACCCCGCGCGTCCCGGACGGCCTGCACGACGTGTCCCGCTATCCCGCGCTGTTCGCCGAACTGGTTCGCCGCCGCTGGTCGGAAACCGACTGTCAGGCCCTGGCCGGCGGGAACATCCTGCGGGTGATGCGCGCCGCCGAGTCATTCTCGCGCGCCCAGGCTGGCACCTGACGCGGCTAAACTGCCTCGCGATGACTTCACCAGCCCTGCCTGCAGACGGGCCCTCGCCGCACCGCGGCGAGGTGTTCCGGTACGAGTCGTTCGCCACCGACGCAGACAGCGGGATGCTCAGCTGCCGGTACTCGCTCGACGGGCGCTCGTTCACCGAGCGGGTGACCCTGACCCCCGGCCCGCGCTGGAACACCCCGGCGGCGCAGGCCGCCGCCAGGCTGATATTCCTGCTCGCGGGCATCTCGTACTACAAGACCGCCGCGCCTGGCGTCATCGATCTCGGCGGCACGCGGCTCTCCGGCCTGGAGCACAGCTTCCTGCGGGAGTTCTATCTGCACGGCCTCGGTGAGTTCGCTTACCGCAATGCCCTGGACCTGACCAGCCTGCGCATCGAGCCGTCGGCGCCGGACGCTGCCCCGGAAGCGCCCGCTCCCGCCGCGCCGTCACCTGCCCCGCGGCGACGGGCTCTGGTCCCGTTCGGCGGCGGGATCGACTCGATCGTGACCGTGCAGGGAATCCGGCGGCGCGCGGACGTCGCGCTGTTCGTGGTCAGCCGCCCAGGCGACCGGCTGGACGCGATCGAGCGGCCCGCCGCGGTCTCCGGTCTGCCGGTCATCCGGGCTGGGCGCGAGATCGACGCGCAGCTCCTGCGCTCGGCCGAGCTCGGCTTCCTCAACGGGCATGTGCCGGTGACCGGGATCCTGTCCGCGATCGCGGTCCTGGCCGCCGTGCTCGGCGGCCAGGACGCGGTGGTGATGTCCAACGAATGGTCGGCGTCCGCGCCGTCGCTGGTACACGACGGCCGCCCGGTCAACCACCAGTACTCAAAGAGCGCGTCGTTCGAAGCGGCGTTCCGTGGCGTCCTCGCGGCCGGGCCAGCCGGGCTGCCCGACTACTTCTCCGCGCTGCGGGACCGGACCGAGCTCTGGATCGCCGGGGAGTTCGCGGACCTCACGCAGTACCACGCGACGTTCCGCAGCTGCAACCGCGCCTTCCAGCTCGACACGAGGCGGCGGCTTGACCACTGGTGCGGCCAGTGCGACAAGTGCTGCTTCATCGACCTGATCCTGGCGCCGTTCATGTCCGCCGCCGCGCTGCGCGCGGTGTTCGCCGCCGACGGCGGGGGGCCTGAGCCCTTGTGCGACCCCGGGCTCGCGCCGAAGTTCCGCAGCCTGCTCGGCTCGGGCACGAAGCCGTTCGAGTGCGTGGGCGAGGTCACCGAGTGCCGCGCCGCGGTGCTGCTGGCGGCGCGCCGTCCCGATCGCGGCGACTGCGCCCTGCTCCAGGAACTGGCCGCCGAGGTCGCCGGCCGGCCGGACGCGCCCGCGGCCGCCGAGATCGCCGCCATGCGGCGCCCGGTTGGGGAGAACTTCGTGCCAGCGGCCTACGCGTTCGCGCAGCGATGACGCCCGAGCGGCCGAAGCTGGCCTGGTCTGACCTGCGGGGCGCCCGGGTGGGCGTCTGGGGGTTCGGCCGCGAGGGGGCCGCGAACCTGCGCAAGCTGCGCTCGCTGGGCGTCGAGCCCGTGCTGGTCGACGACAGCCCTGCAGGGGGCGACGAGCAGGTGCTGGCGACCGCCGCAGGCGGCCTCGACGCGCTTATCCGGTGCGATGTGGTGGTGAAGACCCCGGGCATCAGCCGCTACCGGCCTGAGGCGGAGCGGTTGCGGGCGGCTGGCGTGGTGCTCGCGGGCGGCCTCGGGCTGTGGCTGCAGGAGGCCGACAGGGACCGGGTCGTCTGCGTGACGGGCACCAAGGGCAAGAGCACGACGTCGTCGGTGCTCGGCCACCTGCTGACCGGCCTGGGCCACCGCGCGATGGTCGGCGGCAACATCGGCGCCGCGCCCTACGACCCGGACTGCGCCGGGGACTACGACTACTGGGTGATCGAGGTCTCCAGCTATCAGGCGACCGACCTGGCGTGCACGCCGCCGGTGGCGGCGGTCACCGCGCTGCACCCCGACCACCTGCCCTGGCATGGCGGCGTCGAGCAGTACTACCGCGACAAGCTGTCGGCCTGCTCCCAGCCCGGCGCCGAGCTCACCGTCGCCAACGGCGACAGCGACCTGCTCCGCGCCAGGGCCGGACTGCTGGCCCCCCGGGTCGCCTGGGTATGCGAGTCCGACGAGCCGGGCGCCACGTGGCTGGACCCGCTCGGTCTCCCGGGCCGGCACAACCGCAGGAACGCGCTCATCGCGCGGCGCTGCATGCTCGCCCTCGGCATCGCCGGCGCCGACGACGACGCGGCGCTGCGGGCCGCCGCCGTCGGCTACGCCGGGCTGCCCAGCCGGCTCGCGACAATCGGCCTGCTGGGCGGGGTCAGCTTTGTCGATGACAGCCTCTCGACGAACGTGCTGCCCACGCTCGCCGCTCTTGAGGCCTTCCCCGGCCGCCGGATCGCGCTGATAGTGGGCGGCGAGGACCGCGGCATCGACTACGCCCCGCTGGCCGCGGGCGTGCTCGCCCGCCAGGCGCCCACCCGCGTGCTGACCGTCCCGGACAGCGGCCCGCGGATAAGCGCCGCCTTCCGCGCCGCCCCCGCCCCGCAGCCAGAGCCGGCGGCGTCCGATGGCCCCGCGGCACGAGCCCCCGCCGGGTTCGACGGCGTGACCGACTGCCC
>JASHXJ010000235.1 GCA_030043595.1 Trebonia sp. | reverse complement strand
CGGCCGACGCCGCCTGGCTCGGCGGGCTGGCGGATCGCGCCGTGGCGCTGCTGGACCAGGCGGGCCGGCGCGCGGCCACGGCGGACGTGGCCATCGCGATCGAGCACCTGCGCGGTCATATCGCCGTGCACCGCGGACCCGGCACCGCCGGGCAGGAAATCCTGCTGGCTGCCGCCGAGCGGGCCGCGCCGGCCGATCCGGAGCGAGCCGTCGTGATGCTCGCCGAAGCAGCGTACGCGTCGTTTTTCGCCGGTGACGCCGTGACCATGCGGCGGGCAGCGCAGCGGGCCGCGTCGTACGCCCCGCCGGACCCGAACGGCCGGACCGCGTTCTTCACGCTGATCACGCGGGGCATGGCGCTGATCTTGTCCGGCGAGGGCGAGCCTGGCGCGCCGCCGATCCGCGCGGCCGTCGAGCTCCTGGAGCGATCCGATGAGCTCCGCGACGATCCCCGCCTGCTCGCGTGGGCCGCCATGGGCTCGGTCTGGCTGCGCGAGGCGGATGTCGGGCGGGCGCTCGCCTACCGCGCGCTGGCCGCGGCACGCAGCAGGTCCGCGATCGGCGCGCTGCCCTTCGTGCTGAACCACGTGGCGATCGACCAGGCGGCCACGGACCGGTGGGCCGAGGCGCAGGCCGGGTTTCACGAGGCGATCGCCCTGGCCACGGAGACGGGCCAGCGGACCGAGCTCACCGTGGCGCTGGCCCGCCTCGGCTGGCTGGAAGCCAGGCAGGGCAGGTCGCAGCAGTCCCACGGGCACGCGACCGAGGCGCTGCGCCTGTCCAGGGAACTGGGCCTGGGCATCTGCGAGGTGTGGGCCATCACCGCCCTGGGTGACCTGGAGCTGGGCCTGGGCAGGCCCGAAGCGGCGCTCGCGCACTTCGAGGAGCAGCTGGCGGTGCTCCGCTCGCGCGGCATCCTGGACGCCGACACGTCCCCGCTGCCTGAGCTGGCCGAGATCTGGCTGCGCCTCGGCCGCGAGAAAGAGGCGGCCAGGGCAGCCGGCGAATTCGGGGAGGACGCGAGTGCCAAGGCCCAGCCCTGGGCGCTGGCCCGGGCCGCGCGCTGCCGCGGGCTGGTGGCCGCCGACGGTGAGTCCGATGCCCACTTCGAGACCGCGCTGCAGCTGCACGGCCAGACGGCGGACGCGTTCGAGACCGGGCGCACGCACCTGGCCTACGGCGCCCGGCTGCGCCGGGAGCGGCAGCGGGTGCGGGCCCGTGCGCAGCTGCGCGCCGCGGTGGACGTGTTCGACCATCTCGGCGCCGACCCGTGGGCGGAGATGGCGCGGGCCGAGCTCGCCGCCACCGGCGAGACGGCGCGACGGCGCGACGTCAGCACGCTCAGCGACCTGACCCCTCAGGAACTGCAGATAGCGCTGAGCCTGGCCGAGGGCCGCACCACCAGGGAGACAGCGGCCGTCTTGTTCCTGAGCCCGAAGACGATCGAGTATCACCTGCGCAACGTGTACCGCAAGCTCGGCATCGGATCGCGCGGCGAGCTCAAGACCGCCCTGGCGCGGCTCCCGGCCGATAACAGCAGCTCGGCCAGCAGCGATGCGGCCCGCGCAGCGCCGTCGGTCTCCACGGGGCGGTAACCGGCCGGGCGGTCGATCTCGGCGGCGATCGCCGCGGCGAGGTACTCGGGGTCGGCGACCGCGTAGTCCAGGCGCGTGCCCGCGTGGTACTGCGCGAGCCGGCGCGGCACGTGGATCTGCTGCTCGAAATGGCGGGCGAGCGGCAGGTAGAGGAACGGCCTGCCCGCGGCGGTCAGCTCCATGCACGTGGTCAGCCCGCCCTGGACCACCGCCAGGTCGCAGGCGGCCAGGTGCCGGTGCAGGCCGGGAACGTAACCGCGCACTTCGACGCCGTCGGGCACCGGCACCGACGCCGGGTCGATCCGCGGCCCGGTCACGGCCACCATCCGCAGGCCCGGGATCTTCTTCTCGGCCAGCGGGAACGCGGCGGCGACCCGGCGCAGCAGGGGCGCCCCCACCCCGGAACCGCCCACGGCCACCAGGCAGACCCGCTCGCCGGGCCGGTAGCCGAGCTCGGCGCGCAGCGCCTCGCGGTCAGCGGGCGGGGTGAACCCGGTGACGTACCCGGCGAAGGCGTAGCGCTCGAGGGCCCAGTCGCGCGCGGTCGGCAGTTCCGGCCCGAGCGGCGTGTCGACGAGGTCGCCGGGATTGCCTACGAAGATCGACTGGTCCCGCAGCCGCGGGTAGCGGCGGCGCTGCTCGACCCGCTCCGCGTTCCAGTCCGCGGTGAGGGCGGCTTCCGCCGCCCCGCCCTCGGGCACCGGAAGAAAGCCCACGAAATCGGTGAGCCACGCGTAGGCCGTCCGCTTGAGCTCGGGATTGTCGAACAGGAAATGGTCGACATCCCAGCCCTCGTCGACGATCCACAGGTCGTACGGCTCGTCGGCGACCAGGTCGTGGAAGACCATGAAGTTCGCCGCCATGATCTCGTCCATCCGGCGGATGGCCTGGAACACGTTCAGGTCGTGCTCGCCCGCTTCTGACTCGATATGGGAGCTCTCGCTGGCCAGCCAGCGCGACGCCGGGTGCACCCGCTCGCCCTGCTCCGCAAGCACCGCGGTCACCGGATGCTGGGTGAGCCAGTCGATCTCGAGGTCCGGGTGCCGGGCCCGCAGCTCGGCGGCGATGGCCAGGTCGCGCCGGACGTGGCCGAGCCCGATCGGCGAGCTGACGAACAGGGCCCGCTTGCGCCGGTCCCGCCCCCTGGTCCAGGCCCGCGGCGCCCGGCACGGCGGCCGCGGCCCCAGCGACTCGGCGAAATCCCTGATCAGCAGGTTCGCCTTGACTGGATCGCGCATCGGCGTGGCGTGCCCGCCGCCGTGGATCGTCACCAGCCGCCCGCCGGTCCAGCGCGCCAGCGCCACGCCGGTCTCGTAGGGCACGATCCCGTCGTGGTCGCCGTGCACGACCAGGACCGGGCAGCGCACCTGCCGGCAGATGGCCTCGGCGTCCGCCGCGGTGGCCGCGGCCACCGCCGGGACAGTCAGCAGCAGCGTCTCGGCGGTGGTCTCCAGACCCCAGCCCTCGCCGTCCTCCCGCTGCTTGACCGAGTGCGGCTCGGTGAACACCTGCGACATGAAGAACTCGACCCAGCCGGGGTAGTCGGCCAGCCAGTAGTGCCGGTTCGCCTTCCCCCACCCGTCGTAGCCGTCCTTCGGGATATCGAAGTCCGGCGCCGCTGGCCAGGGCAGCGCCGTACCGAACGCGATCACCCCGGCCGCCCGCTGCGGATACCAGGCTGCCAGCTGGAGGGCGTGCCGGCCGCCGAGCGACAGGCCGACGAGCACGGCCCGGTCCACCCCGGCCGCGTCCAGCACCGCGATCGCGTCGTCGACGTACTCACGGTCGCTGTAGGCGTCCGCGGTCGCCGGCCGGCCGGCGAGGCCGTTGCCGCGGCCCTCGATGGTGATCACGCGGAACCGCCGGGCAAGGTACGGCACCTGGGCCTTCCACTGCCGGGCGTGCACGATCGCCCACGACGTCAGCAGCAGGATCGCCGGCTCTCCCGTGCCGTAGACGGCATAGCCGACGCGTACCCCGTCCCGCTCTACGAAGCCGTCCTCGTCGGGTTCGCGTGCCCGCATTGCACCACCATACGCGCGGGTCAGCGACGGGCGGCCTGGATGGCGGCCCAGATCTTCTCCGGGGTGAGCGGCATGTCGAGGTGGCGGATGCCGTAAGGGCGCAGCGCGTCCATGACGGCGTTGACGATGGCCGGCAGCACGCCGATCGTGCCGCTCTCGCCCATGCCCTTGACGCCGAGCGGGTTGACCGGCGACGGCGTCGACAGCAGGTAGGACTCGATCGCCGGGAGCGAGGCGGCGAACGGCACCGCGTAGTCCAGCAGCGACGCGGACATCGGCTGCCCGGCCGAGTCGTACCGCACGTGCTCGGACAGCGCCTGGCCGGCGCCCTGCGCGACCGCGCCGTGCACCTGGCCCTCGACGAGCAGCGGGTTGATCACCACGCCGCAGTCGTCGACCGCGACGACCCGCAGCAGCCGCACCTGGCCGGTCTCCGGGTCGACCGACACCACGCACGCGTACGTGCCGGAGGCGTAGGTCTCCGGCGGCGCGCCGGAGGAGGCGGTCGCGGTGATGCCGCCGAGCCGCGCCGCCGCCTCCGCCAGCGACATCGGCGCGTCCACCCGGCGGGCGGCCTCGAGCACCGCCTGGCACGCGTTGAACACCGCCGTCCCGCCCGCGACCGCGCTGCGCGACCCGAACGTCCCGTACCCGAACGGCGCGGTGTCGGTGTCGCCGAACAGCACCGTCACGTCGTCGTAGCCCACCCCGAGCAGATCGGCGGCGAGCTGCGCGAAGGCCGTCTCGTGGCCCTGCCCGTGGCTGCTCGTGCCCACGGCGACGGTCACCGCGCCGGACGCGGAGACCGTCACGGTCGCCTGGTCGCCGGCGGCGCCGCCCGCGGCGGGGCCGCCGGGTCCGCGGGGCGTTACCCCGCCCGGCTCGACGAACGAGGCGATCCCGAGGCCGAGCAGCTGGCCGGCGGCAGCCGCCCTGGACCGCCGCGCCGCGAACTCGTCGTAGCCGGCCTTGTCCAGGGCCAGCTCGAGGCCGGCCAGGTAGTCGCCGCTGTCGTAGGTCAGCCCTGTGCACGTGGTGTACGGGAAATCGCCGGGCCGGATGAAGTTGCGCCGCCGCACCTCGGCCGGGTCCAGCCCGGTCTCGCGGGCCACCAGGTCCACGAGGCGCTCGCAGAAGTAGGCGGCCTCCGGCCGGCCGGCCCCGCGGTACGGCCCGATCGGCGTCGTGTTCGCGAACACGCCGGTGAGCTGGAAGTCGAAGTTCTCGATCCGGTATCCCTGCGGGAGCATCGGGCCGAGGCGGCCAAGGAGGGAGCCTGGGCCGTTCGGCGTGAAGTAGGCGCCGAAGCTCGCGTGCACGGACCCGCGCATCGCGGTGATCCGCCCGGCGGCGTCCACGGCCAGCTCCAGGTCGGCCACCTGGTCGCGGCCGTGCGTGGTGGCCAGGAACGACTCGCCGCGCTCCTCCACCCACTTCACCGGACGGCCAAGCGCCCGCGCGGCGGCGATCACCGCCACCTGGTCGGGGTACACCGGGCCCTTGGCGCCGAACCCGCCGCCCATGTCGCCGACGACCACGCGCAGCTGTTCCGGCGGCAGGCCGAGCAGCCCGGCGAGCCAGTTCCGCATCCCGTGCGGCCGCTGGGTGGAGATCCGCACGTGCAGCCGGCCGTCCTCGGCCGGGGTGGCGAGCACGCCGCGGGGCTCGAGCGCCACCGGCGCCACCCGCTGGCTGACCATCCGCTGCCCGACCCGGTAGGCGGCGGCCGCGAACGCCGCGGCGGCGTCCCCGGCCACCATGCGCCTGGTGAAGGCGACGTTGCTGGCGGCGCCGTCGTGCAGCAGCGGCGCGTCCTGCGCGGCCGCCT
>JASHXJ010000234.1 GCA_030043595.1 Trebonia sp. | reverse complement strand
GGCGAAAAGAAAGAAACGGCGACGAGCGGCTGTCAGGCGGCCAGCACGTCCGCCGAGCTCGCGTCGTAGTCGACGAGCCAGGCCTGGCCACGCCCCTCCGGGTCGCGCCGGTGCACGCGCCGCCGCCACGCGATCGACAGGTCGCGCCGCCAGGCGGCCCACGAGGACGTCAGGTGGTTGCTCTGCCCCCGCTCGCGGGCGGCGATCACCACCTGGCTGGCCCGGGGCCGCCGGGTGCGCTCGTACCGGGCCAGGCCGGTGACCGGATCGGCGGCCTCCGCCGACAGGGCCGTGGCCAGGACCGCGCCGTCCTCGATCGCCTGGCAGGCACCCTGCCCCAGGTAGGGGAGCATCGGATGCGCGGCGTCGCCCAGGACGGTGACCCGGCCGCGCGTCCACTGCGGGATCGGGTCGCGGTCGTACAGCGCCCACTTGTACCAGGTGTCCGCGGCCGCGAAGAGCCGGAGCACGGACTCGTGCCAGCCGGCGTAGCGCTCAAGCACCTCCGACCCGCTGCACTCGGTGATCCACGACTCGTGCCGGTAGCCGTCGTCGTCGTAGTGCGCGACGACGTTGATCAGCTCCTCGCCGCGCAGCGGGTACAAGACGATCGTGCCGTGCGGGCCGAACCACTGGGCGTTGTCGTGCGCGGGCCGCGCGCCCTGGACGGCCGCGGCCGAGACGACGCTGCGGTAGCAGATCTTTCCGGTGAACCGCGGCGCATCCGGGCCGAATAGCGAGGCGCGCACCGCGGAGTGGATGCCGTCCGCGCCGATGATGATGTCGGCCTCGATCTCGCTGCCGTCGGCGAACCGCGCGACCGCGACGTCACCGTCGGGCAGCACCTGCGTGCACCGCTTGCCCAGGCTCACGATGCCGTCAGGCACCGCCACGGCCAGCGCGTCGAGGAGATCGGCCCTGTGCACGGTCGCGCTCTCCATGCCGAACGCCGCCGCCGTCCGCCTCCGGCTCGTCTTGCCGATCACCCGGCCTGACTTCCAGTTGCGCATGACCGACCACTCCGAGCGCCCGGCGACCTTGCGGACGGTGTCCTCCACGCCGATGGCGCGCAGCACCTTCATGGCATTGGCGTGCAGCGCGACACCGGCCCCGATCTCCTTGAGCTCGGCGGCCGCCTCGTAGACCGCCACCTCGATCCCCGCCCGGGACAGCGCGTTCGCCGCCGTCAGCCCGCCGATGCCACCACCGATGATCGCGACACGTGTCATGAGGCCGCCTCCCTTCACCTCAATCGTGCCTGATCATCGCCACGGCGCAACGGAGCCGGCTGAGAGAATCGAAGAGAGGCGGAGACGGGAATCGAACCCGTGTACAGGGCTTTGCAGGCCCTTGCCTAAGCCACTCGGCCACTCCGCCACAGGGCGAGCAACGCCGCCGGGCCGCAGAAGCGGGCTTCGCCGCGGCCAGTGTGCCGCATAGCCGCGCCTCCGAGCGGACGACGGGATTCGAACCCGCGACCCTCACCTTGGCAAGGTGATGCTCTACCAGCTGAGCCACGTCCGCGCTGTCCGCCGGATCTCTCCGGCGTGCCCTCAGCACTGTAGCCGATCCTCGCCCGCACGCAAACTCGGACGCCGGGCTTCGGCTGAAAAATCATTATCCCGAACGGTCCCCGCCGGCTCACCCGGCGAACCCCGCACGCGGCGGCGTGGCCGGCGTCCGCAACCACGGACACGGCCCGCCCTGCCAACCCGCGGGCCGCCGCGCGCGTCCTTAATAGGAGAGCGCGTCTGCGGGGTTATCCCGGCCCGGTACGGGGGTCCGGGCCGGGATGCTCGCGGGGCTCTGCTTGTTATGACGCCTGGCGGAGCAGGTCGGTTAGCTCGGTCTCGACGTCGACGTGGGCGCTTTCCTCGCCCGCGGGAACGATCTGGTACGTCCTGCGAAGGAAGTCCGAGATCTCCTTGACGGGTGCCTCGAAGTGCGCCTGGCCGAACGGGGAGGACAGTTCGATGTTGAGCACGCTGCCGGGGGCGCCGCCCTCTGATCCGGCCGACGGCCAGACCGTGACGTCGCCGAGGCCCTCGCGGCCCTCGATACCGCTGGACAGCAGGTCACGCGCGAAGATCCACTCGACGGGCTCGTCTAGCCCGACGTGGAACGCGATACGGATCGCGTACGGATCCTCGCGAGAATAGAAGAGGCTAGCCACCAGTGGCACGATCGTCTGCTGGGGAACGACAAGCCGTAGTCCGAGTTCGGCTGATACCGTGCTGCTGCTGTTCATCGTCAGGCCAACCTTAATTCGCTGGGTCCCGGTGAGCCGGGCTCTGTTCGGTGACGCAACCCATGGGCGACACGTGTGCATACGGAGCGTTAGGTTCTAAGTTGCCCGATAGCTTCCGTTTGCACGTTTTTTGCCTGCGGGCGCTGGGGGGGTTCATCACGGCATCTGCCCTGTTCAGATGCCTCGGGTTAAGAACGATGCCATGTCAGTGTAATGTTCCTGCACATCGATTGCATAGCCTGTGACCTTCGTCGCATCCCGTTACCTATAGGTGATCTACGCAGAGTAGGCACCCGGCAACTGGTTGCGATGTGATCGGTATCAGTTGCTATCGATTGCATCGCACAGAGTAGCCGAAATCTGCCCTACTTGTCGGTAGCTCGGCATATTTCCCTGCGCCCCTGTGCGCATTCCGTGGCGTCACCGCCCGCTACGAGATCCAGCCCCGCTGACTGGCCCGCCCGTACGGAACGCCCGAAGATGCGCTACGCTGTGGACGCGACCTACGGCCCGCCCACAGCGGCAGTGGCCGTCAGCGCGGGCGATTGGCTCAGCGGGAGAGCGCCTCGTTCACACCGAGGAGGTCACTGGTTCGATCCCAGTATCGCCCACCACTCTGGAGAGTTTCTGAAGACCCGCTCAAAGGACGCCGTGGTCTTTCATGGCATCCGCCATGAGCGGTGCGCCATCGCACCCGTGCATACTTCCCCTATGGACCTCAGCGCGAAGCTGCAGATCAAGCCGGGCCAGCGGATAGCCACCCTGGCCGCCGCGGACGACGTGCCGTCGGTCGCTGCGGAGGAAGACAGGGCCGACACGCCGGACGCGGCCGACGTGATCGTGGCGTTCGTGCGCAGCAAGGCGGACCTGGACACGGTCGCCGCCCCGGCCATCGCGGCAGCCCGCGGCGACAAGCTCGTCTGGATCGCCTACCCGAAGGCGGGCCAGCTGGGCACCGATGTCAACCGTGACATCCTGCGCGAGTCGCTCGCGGACCGCGGCGTCCAGCCGGTCCGGCAGATCGCCATCGACGAGGTGTGGTCGGCGCTGCGCTTCCGCCCGGCCTGAGATGAGCCCGCCGCGGTCAGTCCGCGATGAGGACGTGCAGGGTGCGGGGGCCGTGCACGCCCTCGACGCGGATGAGCTCGATGTCGCTGGTGGCCGAAGGGCCGGAGATCAGCGTGTGCGGGCGGGCGGGGTCGAGCCGGGCGAGGGCGTCGGCGATGTCGGCGGCGATCTGGTCCGCGCGGACCACGACCAGGTGGAAGTCGGGCACCAGGGTGAGCGCGCGGCGGCCCTGGCCGGGGCCGTGGTCGAGGATGATCGTGCCGGTTTCGGCGATCGCCGCCGCGCAGCCGGTGACCACGCCGCAGATATCGTCCAGGTCCCGCGCCGACAGCGGGGGATCGTCGCGGACGATCCCGCCCGCTGCCTGCGGGGGCAGCGCGGCCAGCCACTGCGGCGGCAGGCCGTCGGGGACGACGAACCGGGCGATGCCCGCGAGAGCCCGGGCGACGGCGGCGGGCAGGCCGGCCTCGCCGGCGCGCTCGACGACCGCGCGGTAGTCGGCGGCGCGTTCGGCGAACAGGGCGACGATGTCCGTGCCAGGCGGATCGTGGTGCGCCCGCAGGTACGCGCGCGGCAGGGCCGCGTACGCGGCATCGACCTCGGCGGCCGCCGCGGCGGGACCGGTGGCGGCGCGGATCCGGGCGAGGATCTCCTCGCGGGCGGCGCTCACGCCGGCCCGCCCCTGGTCCGGGCCCACCAGGCGCGGAACGACTCAGGCGGCGGGGCG
>JASHXJ010000027.1 GCA_030043595.1 Trebonia sp. | reverse complement strand
GGAATACCACGGTCGCCGCGGCACTGACCTGCGCGCAGCTCCGGCTGCGCGCAGCAGAAGGCGCAGGTGCCTGCCTGGCGGCGCAGCTCCTGCTCACCGCCCCTGGGCGCGGCAGGCCACCGCCCGTCCTCCTTACCCGTGTCAGTTCAGTCAGTCTCCAGTTATCCGCACCGTCACCGGGCCGAGGCGGTCAAATTCCGCCCGGAACACGTCGCCTGCGGCTAGAGGCACCGCCGCGTGCAACGATCCGGTCATCACGAGGTGCCCGGGTTCCAGGGCGACCCCGTGCCCGCCCAGCGTGTTGGCCAGCCAGGCGACCACGGTGAGCGGGTTGCCCAGCGCCGCCGCGCCCGCGCCTGTGTCGGCCAGCTCGCCGTTGCGGGTGAGCACCATCCCGATCAGCCGGGTGTCCATCCCGGCCAGCGGCACGATCCGGCTGGAGATCGCAGCCGCGCCGGCCGAGGCAAGGTCGGCGACCGTGTCAGCGAGCTTGATCCGCCAGCCCGTGATCCGGGAGTCGATGATCTCCATCGACGCGGCCACCCCGGCTGTGGCGCGACGGGCGTCGGCCTCGCTAACGCCCGGCCCGGCCAGCCGCTCGCCGAGCACGAACACGATCTCAGCCTCGATCCTCGGCTGGATGAACCGGGACAGCGGCACATCCGCACCGCTGGGGTACACCGTGGAGGCCAGCACAGGACCGTAATCCGGTGAGCTGACGCCGATCATCTGCTGCATCGGCCTGGACGTCAGCCCGACCTTGTAACCCACGATCCGCTCGCCGTCCGCCAGCAGCATCCGGACCAGGTGCTCCTGCACTGCGTAGCCGTCGGCCAGGCCCAGGCCAGGGTCGTTGTCGGTGAACGGCTGCACCGGGACGCCGGTGCGGCGCGCCTCGTAAAGGACCGCGGCCGCCGCGGCCGGGTCAGCGATCGGCATGAGCGGGTCCTTCCTTGTCATGACCCCCGGAGCGCCCGCGGCGGCAGGAGGCGTCCTCCTCCTCCTGCTCGCGGGCCAGGACCAGCGCCACGTCGATCAGCATGTCCTCCTGCCCGCCGACATAACCGTGCTGAGCGACGCGCTCGAGAATGCCTTGAACAGGAACCCCGTAACGCTCCGCAGCGTGCTCGGCATGGAGCAGGAAGCTGGAGTACACGCCGGCGTAACCCTGCACGATCGACGCGCGGTCGGTCCATGGCAGCCTGGGCAGGAATGGCCTGACGATCTCGTCCGCGGCTGCCAGCGTGGCATGCACGTCGATACCGGTCTCAATGCCGAGCCGGTCGAAGGTCGCGGCCAGCACCTCGGTGGGGGAATTTCCCGCACCGGCGCCGAGCCCGCACAGCGATCCGTCGATCTGCAGCGCTCCGCTTTGATAGGCGAGCACCGAGTTGGCCACGCCCAGGGCGAGGTTCTGATGGCCGTGGAAGCCAACCTGCGCCTCACCGCCGATTTCCGCGATGAGCGCCTGGATGCGCTCCTGAGCTTCGCTGAGCAGCAGCGACCCGGCAGAGTCCACGCAGTAGACGCACTGCGCCCCGGCGTCGACCATGATCCGTGCCTGCCGCGCGAGCTCGGCGGCGCTGGTCCGGTGCGCCATCATCAGGAAGCCGACCGTCTCCATGCCCAGTTCCCGGGCGATGCCGAAGTGCTGCACGGACACGTCGGCCTCGGTGCAGTGAGTCGCGATCCGTGCCACCGACGCACCGGCCTCCCGCGACCGCCCCAGGTCCGCCATGGTCCCAATGCCGGGCACCAGCAGAACCGCGATCTTGGCCTGGGCAGCCTCCTGGACCGCGGCGCTGATCAGCGCGATGTCGTCGGTCAGCGAGAAGCCGTAGTTGAACGACGACCCGCCCAGGCCGTCGCCGTGCGTGACCTCGATGACCTCGACACCAGCGGCGTCGAGCGCGTGCACCGTGGCCCGCACCTGCTCTTCGGTGAACTGATGAGACATCGCGTGGCTGCCGTCCCGCAGCGTCGTGTCGGTGATTCTTATCTTCCGGCTGCCCCCGGCGCTCATGTCCGCGCCGCCGCTTCCCGGGCCAGCAGCTCCCCCACCCGCGCGGCGGCGGCGGTCATGATGTCCAGGTTGCCCGCATATTCAGGCAGGTAGTCCCCGTTTCCGCGCACCTCCAGGAACACAGCCACCCGCCCGTAGCCCTGCCACGATGCCGTCGGCGGGTCGAACTGCGGGTCGGCCCGCAGCGTGTAGCCCGGCACGTACCGCCGCACCTCCTCGACCATGGTGTGCACCGAGGCTGCTATCGCTTCGGTGTCCGCGTCCGCCGGTATCGCGCAGAACACCGTGTCTCGCATGATCATCGGCGGCTCCACCGGGTTGAGGACGATGATCGCCTTGCCCCGCGCGGCGCCGCCTACCGACTCCAGCGACGCGGCGGTGGTGTGGGTGAACTCATCGATGTTCGCCCGGGTCCCCGGGCCTGCCGAGCGCGAGGCCACAGACGCCACGATCTCGGCGTACGGTACCGGCACCACCCGCGAGACCGCGTGCACGACGGGGATGGTGGCCTGAGCTCCGCAGCTGATCATGCTGACGTTCGGCGCGTCCAGATGCTCCGGCAGGTTGACCGGCGGGCAGACCATCTGCCCGACGTGCGCCGGGGTCAGGTCGATCGCCCTGATGCCCGCCTGCGCGTAACGCGGCGCATGAGACTGGTGCGCCCGCGCCGAGGTCGCCTCGAACACGATCTGCGGGAGCGGGTCCTGCCGCAGCAGCCAGTCGACGCCGTCGGCCGAGGCGGCCACGCCGAGTTCCCTCGCCCTGGCCAGGCCCTCGGACTCCACCACGCCGACCATGTAGGCCACCTCGAGCCCGTCCAGCCGCCGCAGCTTGGCCAGCAGGTCGGTGCCGATGTTCCCAGGGCCGACAATCGCGGCCACGGTAGCGGTCACCGTCGCGTTCCGGGCATCAGGTCATTCATGGCTGCCTCTCGTGGTCTCCTTAGCACCGTGCAGCGCGGGGACGGCCGGGCAGGGAACGGATTCCGGTAAGCGGAACACGGCCTGGGGAAGCGCCGGGCGAGCAGGCCCGGAGCGGGCGGCTGTCCGGGTGGATTCAGGGCCGTTCCGGTCAACGGAATCGGAGGCGCAGGCAGCAGTGATCGACGGTCATTCTGGCTCCTGCAGGCGTGCGGCCCGGCCGGGCCCTGGGCCTGGGAACGGAGGAGATCTCGGCAGATGGAGCGAGAGGAAGCGCTTCGCCGGGCACGCGACTGCGCCGAGGCGGCGCGCGAGCGTGCCGGATCGGCGGAGCTGCTGAGACGGATTCCGGACGAGACCATCGACGACCTTCGCAAGGCCGGGCTCTTCCAGCTGCTCCAGCCGCGGCGGTACGGAGGGTCGGAGGCCGATCCCTATCTCGGGATGGAGATCGCCATGGAGCTGGCGTCGGCGTGCGGGTCTACCGGCTGGGTGTACTCCATCGTGGGCATTCATTCCTGGCACTTGGCGCACTTCGCGCGGCGGGCACAGGACGAGGTATGGGGCGACGAGCCCACCGCGCTGATCGGATCGCAGTACAACCCTCGCGGGGTCGTGACGGAGGCCGAGGGCGGATATCGGCTGAGCGGGACCTGGCCGTTCTCGTCCGGCTGTGATCACGTTGCCTGGGCGCTGCTCGGCGGCCGGCTGGTTCAGTCCGACGGCAGCTTCAAGCACATCTGCTGCCTGGTACCACGATCCGATTTTAAGATCGACGACACGTGGCACGTGATGGGGCTGAAGGCCACCGGGAGCAAAGATGTCATCGTAGAAGACATCTTCGTGCCCGCCCACCGGCTGCACGACATGAGCTCGGGCAGCACCAGTAATCCGTGCTGGACCTATCAGCTTCCGTTTCTTCCAGTATTTACGTATTCGATAACTGCTCCGCTGATAGGAATGGTGCGGGGCGCCTACGCAGAGTACCTCAGTCAGACAAGCCGGCGATTCCGCAGCGTATCCGGGTCGAAGGTTGCAGACGAGCAGTTCTCGCAGATCCGCATCGCCAGCGCTGAGGTCAGCCTCGCCACCGCCGAACTCCTGATGCGGACTGACTTTGAAGACATGGCGGCGGTCGCGCGCCGGGGCGAGGCAAGTCCATTCTCCTTGCGCCTGCGCGTGCGCCGGAATCAGGTCCACAGCGCCAGGCTCTCGATAGACGCCATAAACCTCGTGTACGCGAATGCAGGCGGCAGTGTCATTTACGACCACAACCCGATCCAACGGCTATGGCGCGATGCGCATGCAGCGCAGGTGCATACCGCGAACACCGCCGAGCCCATACTCGCCCTCTTCGGAAAGAATGAGCTCGGTATTCAGCTGGACGAGTCAGTAGTTTAGGATCGCAGATGAACGACGAGGCTGATCTGGCCATGGCTAGCTCAACGCGAGAGCTTGCTGTCGGCACCGTCCATTATCACGACATAGGATCCGGACCGCCGCTGGTCATGCTGCACGGTGGCGGACCAGGCGCGTCGGGCCAGAGCAACTTCGGCGGCAATATCCCCAGCCTGGCCAAGAGTTTCCGGCTGCTGATCGTCGATCAGCCAGGATACGGGGGCACGCCGATGCCGCTCTCGCTCAGCGAGCACTACCTTTCCTATACTGCCAGGCTGCTCGACGCGCTGCTGGCTGCACTGAATGTGGGCCGGGCGCACGTCCTGGGAAACTCTCTTGGCACGTCCACTGCGGTGCGCTTCGCGCTGGATTTTCCCGGTCGCATGGACCGGCTCGTGCTCATGGGTCCGGCGGGGAATGTCTCTCCCGGCATGCTAGCGCCGCGGCCGACGACCGGATTTCAGATGGTACAGAACTACTACCTGCCTCCCGGACCGAGCCGCGACAGAATGGCCGCCTTCCTGCGGGAGATGGTGTACGACCAGAGCATCCTGACCGACGAGCTCATTGACTCCCGCTATGCCGCCACTCTCCATAGCGGCACGTCGGAAGGCGCGGCACGGATGCTGGAGCACTACCGGCGTCCGGAATTCGCAGCACAAGCGCAGATGTGGCAAGAGATCCATCTGATCGAGAATCAGACGCTGATCACCTGGGGTCTCAATGACCGCGTCAACCCATGGGATGGTGCGCTCTTCGCCCTGCAGGCCATGAAGAACGTGCAGCTCCACGTATGGTCGGGGTGCGGGCACTGGGCTCAGGTCGAAAGGCGTGCGGAATTCGAGCGGCTGGTAACAAGCTTCCTCCTAGATGCTGAGCAGGTGCCATGAGAATTATCGGCCTCGGATACCTGGTGATCGAGTCGACCGAAGCCGAGCAGTGGCCCGGGTTCGCGCGCGAGGTGCTGGGCATGGCGTCCAGCGTCGACGACGACGGCACGGTCGCCCTCCGGGTGGACGAGCGAGCGGCCCGCATCGTCGTCGTCCCTGGGGAGCGAGATGCCCTGCAGGCCATAGGGCTGGAAGTCAGTGGCGTAGTGGCCTGGGAAGCTGCCGTTGACGAGCTGCGTGCGGCGGGCGCGGCCGTGAGCACGGACACCGCCGCGCAGGCACGGCGGGCACGGGTCACCGGCCTGGCGCAGGTCAGCGACCCGTCGGGGAATCCGCTGGAGATATTCCACGGGCCGCTCATCGTAACCGGCCCGGTCGATCGGCCCGGCGGGCCACGGTACAAGACCGGCGAGCTAGGTCTGGGCCACGTCGTTGTCCCGGCCGTCAAACTCGACGAGACCTTCCGCTTCTACATCCAGACACTGGGTTTCGGTCACCGCGACACGATCCGGCCGATGCTGAATTACCCTGAGCCGCTCGTCCTTCAATTTCTCGGGTGCAACCGCAGGCATCATACCGTTGCCCTGGCAAGTCAGCCGGATCCGCGGGGAATGCGGCATTTCATGCTGGAGGTCGAGAGCATAGCCGACGTCGGCAGGGCTTATGACCGCTGCCACGAACGCGGGCAATTGATGACCCACCTCGGACAGCACTCGAACGATCAGGGACTGTCGTTCTACATCCGCTGCCCCGGCGGCATCATGCTTGAATTCGGGACCGCTTGCATCGAAGTCGACGAGGCCACCTGGTCGGCCCGCGAGCTTGACGCCGCCGGTTTCTGGGGTCATCAGCTCGTATCGCCATGAGCGCCGGCCGGTGACTGCGCGGAAGGGCGGCAGGATGACGACGGGTGCTGAGCACTGGCAGGCGCTGGCGGACGCCGGGCCGGCGTGCTTTACCGAGGGTGTCTCCGAATTCATAGGCCGGTACGGCCCGCGCCGCTCGGCTGCCGACAGGCTCACCAGCGAACTTGAGGACGTGGCGCTGTTCGCCGAGAAGACCCCTGAGGAGGAGACGGCGGAGATAGCCGCGGCGCGTGGCTGGCAGCGGGTGCTGTATCAGGCAGGGCTGGCCTGGCTGTCGGGACCCGTGCCCTTTGGCGGAGCGGAGCTGCCGTGGCGCTTCGAGAACATCTTCCACTCGGTGGAGCAGCAGTTTACCGTGCCGTCACGGCGCTGCCTCGGCATCGGCACATCAATGGTCGGGCCCACGATTGAAAAGCATGGCACCACCGCAGCCAAGGAAAAGTATCTCAGGCCGATCTATCGGGGTGATGCCATTGCCTGTGAGCTTTTCAGCGAACCTGAGGCTGGCTCGGATCTTGCCAATGTGCGAACACGAGCGCGCCGCGACGGCCGGAGATGGATACTAAACGGCCAGAAGATATGGACGTCAGGAGCCCATTACTCGGATGTCGGGCAGGCGATCTGCCGGACATCGCCAGACGCACCCAGGCATCACAATGCTTCAGTATTCCTCGTAGACATGCAGTCGCCGGGCGTTACGATCCGCCCGCTCCGGCAGATGACCGGCGGGGCGCTGTTCAACCAGGTGTTCCTGGATGACGTGGTCGTCGACGACGACTTCCGGCTCGGCGAGATCGACGACGGCTGGGCAGTGACTCGCACGACCCTGCTGTTCGAGCGCCGCAGCATCGCGGCGGGAGAGGGCCGTGCCAACACCGACGTCTTTCGGATGGATCGTCTTGTGCAACTGCTCAGGGACCAGGGGCTCGCGGAGGATCCCGTGCTGCGGCGCCAGCTGGTCGAGCTCTACATCCGGGTCGAGGTGGCGAGGCTGGCCACAGCGCAGGCTGCAGGGCACGTTGCCGAGGGCGGTGCCGTGCCCGGGCCAGAGCTATCGGCGGGCAAGCTCGCGCTCAGCGACAACTACGGGCGGCTCGCGGACTTCGTGAGCGCCGTGCTGGGCCCGAAGGCCGCCGCGGATACGGGAGAACCCGGCTGCTACCCGTGGTCGAAGCTGGTGCTGGGAGCTATCGGCTTCCGCATCGCCGGCGGCACGGATGAGATCATCCGCAACATCATCGGTGAGCGCGTTCTCGGCTTGCCACGCGAACCGGCAGTGACATGAGCGCCGCGCCGGGCGAGATCCTGGCGGATCTGAGCGCCGAGCTGAGCGACCTCGATCGCATGATCCGGTCGATGTCCGCGCGGGACTGGGACCTGCCTACCCCGGCGCCGGGCTGGCGGATCCGGCATCAGGTCCAGCATCTGGCCTTCGGGAACGAGACTGCCGCCCTCGCCTGCACCGATCCGGACCGGTATGTGTCAGGCTGGGAGGCCCGCTGCAGAGATCCTGACGCCGAACAGCGGCGACAGGACGACTTGGCGCAGGCGAAGGCGCAGGTCCTCGCTGATCGGTGGGATGCGGCGGCGAGGATGCTGCTGGCGGCCGGCGGCCGGCTTGATGTCTCCTCGCGGGTCCGATGGGCCGGCCGCGAGATGAGTGCTGGCTCATTCCTGACTGGCCGGCTGATGGAGACATGGGCACACGGCCAGGACATGGCCGACGCGCTCGGCCGCACCCGCATTCCGACGATGCGACTGCGTCACATCGCGCACCTGGGGGCCCGGACACGTGCGCATAGTTATGCCGCGCACGGCCGCGACGTGCCCGGCCGGCCTGTGCGGCTCCGGCTGACTGCACCGGACGGGGCCGAGTGGGCGTTCGGGCCAGCCGATGCCATCGAGACGATCTGCGGCCCGATGGTCGACTTCTGCCTCGTGGCCACCCGCCGACGGCACTGGCGCGACACCGCGCTTCGCACCCGCGGGGAGGCAGCGGCTGACTGGCTGGACATTGCCCAGGCGTACGCAGGTCCGCCCGGCCCCGGCCGGGCGGCTGGCCAGTTCCCGCGCGGCCATCCGCAGCCGGACTGAGATCGCGATGCTACCCGGTGAGATAGCGGCCCGGTGAGATAGGGGATGGTGACATGACACAGGACACGCAGCGGGAATACGAGGTCGACTTCCTGGTCGTTGGCAGCGGGGCAGGCGGCATGGTCGCGGCCCTGACGGCGGCACGCGAGGGCCTGAAGCCGCTGATCGTCGAGAAGGCGAGCACGTTCGGAGGATCCTCGGCCATCTCCGGGGGTGGCATCTGGGTGCCCAACAACCCGACGCTACGTCGGGCCGGCATGGTCGACTCCCCAGAATCGGTCAAGCGGTATCTCGAGGTCATTACCGAGGGGCGGGTGCCGCCCAGCCGCATTGATTCGTACGTCTCTCACGGGCCAGCGATGATGGAGTTCCTCGAGACGAGCCCGCATCTGCGCTTTCACTGGGTCAAGGGATACAGCGACTACCATCCCGAGGCAGAGGGCGGGCGGGCAGAGGGCCGGTGCGTCGAGGCAAACTCCATAGACACCCGCAAGCTCGGTGCCGCGGAAGCCTCCCTGCACCCTAACGGCAGGAGCCTCACCGGCCTGTGGTACAGCACCAGCGATGCGCATCGCACGGCCATGGCCAAGCGCACGTGGCGCGGCCGCCGCGCCGCCCTGATCGCGATCTGGCGCGTGAAGTCGAACGTTATCCGCCATCGGCACATGGCCGCGCTCGGCCGCGCCCTGGTGGCCCGGCTATGGCTGGCGCTGCAGGATGCCGGCGTGCCGATCTGGCTCGACGCCCCGATGACTGAGCTGATCAGCGACGGCCGGTCAGTACAAGGGGCAGTGGTGATGAGAGAAGGACAGCCGGTTCGGGTCCGCGCTCACTACGGCGTGCTTATCGCCTCCGGGGGGTTTGACCACAATCCTGAGATGCGCGCCGCCTACCTGCCGTCCGGCGGACGGGCGGACTTCAGCCTGGGCGCGGCGGAAAACACGGGCGATGGGATCAAGGCGGGCACAACGGTCGGCGCCGACCTGGGCCTGATGGACGACGCGTGGTGGATGCCGACAGCGGCAGGGCCCGCGGGAAACGTCATGCTGGTGGCGGAGCGCGGCATCCCGAGCCAGATCATCGTCAATCAGCATGGGCAGCGCTTCACGAACGAGGCCGGGCCGTACGTTAATTTCGTTCACGACCAGTTCGCCGGAGGGTTCTCGCCGCTTTGGTGCGTCATGGACAGCAGGGCACGAAAGAGATACCCATTCGCGAAGACTCCGCCCGGCCGCGAATTCCCGCGCGAGCTTTACGACCGCGGTCTCGTCTACCAGGCTCCGGCCCTTGCTGACCTGGCCAGCCGCATTGGCGTGCCACCAGAATCGCTCGTCGCCACGGTGGACCGGTATAACCGATTCGCCCGGGCAGGAGTAGACGAGGACTTCGGCCGGGGCAAGAGCGCATATGATCATTACTGGGGCGACCCGACGATGAAGAAGAATCCCGCACTTGATCAGATCATCAAGCCGCCGTTTTATGCCGTCCGTGTCGAAACCGGAGACCTGGGGACTAAGGGCGGCCTGGTGTGCGATGAGCTGAGCCGGGTCCTCCGGCCGGACGGGTCCGTGATCGAGGGACTGTACGCAACCGGGAACAGCTCCGCCTCCGTCATGGGTAACGACTACTCAGGCGCGGGCGCCACGCTCGGCCCGTCGATGGTGTTCGGCTATGTCGCCGCGAAGCACGCCAGCGCCCAGCATGATGGCACCGCATCCGTCAGTCCGGTATGAACCGCCGGAACGTGAAGAGCCAGGCCCCATCCTGCCTGGCGAGCCGATCCTCGTACCTGCCGGTGCTAACGACCGCTGGCTTGCCATCACGTCCCGAATAGACCACGAGGTAGGCCTGTCCAAAGGCCACATCCGCCTCCCCGGTCAAGACGATATTCAGCGGCACGTGCCTGATGACATTTGCAGGCTGACTGACGACCGTTGCGAGTTCGGCCGGGCCAGTGAATACGCCCCGGACGGTGGTGTCCATTGTGCCGTCGGGGGTGAAACACGCTGCGTAAGCAATTCCATCTCCTGAGTCAATAGCATGGCTGTAGCGCGCGTATAGCTGATGAATCTCGACTATGTCTGCTGCGCTAAGCGACACAGGTCCTCCTCAGATAGCGGTCTTGACAGGTCCACCGGTCGGCTGCGCCTGGCCCCGAACAGATGCTGCCTAACGGCCCGTGCGCTCTGCAGATGTTGTTCCATCTACCGGGATGACGCGCTCAGCCAGGTGATATGGCGATGCGAACATGAGCCACGGGGGTGATCCAGGTCATCGTAGCTGTCCCTCACCCGACATAGAAGTGAGTGAGAAATGCATACCTCCCATCGGATCTTGCCGC